>JAUNLH010000028.1 GCA_030532365.1 Porphyromonas sp. | reverse complement strand
TTCCGGTCTCCGATCCGCCTAAGTTCCGATCTCAGTCACGTGGTCATTCGATGACACTTATTCGACATGTCGTAATCCTATATTTTTATAATGCGACTCCGTTTTATTTTTGTCAGACTGGGACTATGGTGGAGATTTAGCTAAAGAAATGGTACCTTTGTGTGATTTTTCAAGTAAAGGCCTGTCCGTGTGATGGGAAATTAGTTGAAAGGCTAATTTTAAGTAACACTTAAAGACAAGTAAAAAAAGAGATGAAAAGATTTCAATTAGCTGCCAAGACTCGTGATGGAGTAGGCAAAAAGTCCTCTAAAAGTCTTCGCAAAGAGGGTCTTGTACCAGCAGTGCTATATGGTGGTGAGAAGAACATCCACCTAAGCATCCAAGAGAAGGATCTCCGCAACCTCATCTACACTCCAGATATCTATCTTGTGGAGCTTGATATAGATGGCAAAGTACATGAGTGTATCATTCAGGAGTTGCAGTTTCACCCTGTTTCCGATAATCTCCTACACATTGACTTCCTTGAGGTCTTTGAGGAGAAGCCTATCGTCATGGAGGTGCCTGTGGTACTCGACGGATTTGCTGTCGGTGTACGTGCCGGTGGTAGACTGACTCTGGATATGCGTAAGCTACGCGTAAGAGCACTTTACAAGGATATACCTGAGCGCCTGCACATCGATGTTACCAAGCTAGAGCTGGGCAAGACACTACAGGTGGGCGACCTATCATTTGACAACATCGAGCTACTCAATAGCAAGAATGCTGTCGTAGCAGCCGTACGTAGCGTACGCGTGTCTCTCTCTACTGCATCTCTCAGCGATGACGAGGAGGACGACGAGGAGGATGGCGAAGGGTCTTCTGACGAGTCTGGAGACGCTTCAGCAGAATAACGCCTCCCAATTTGGCGATCTCTCCTAGAGAGATCATTGAGTATCAATAAACAGGCTGGTCGCTAAGTCTACCTAAAAAGTAGAGCTTGGTGACCAGTCCGCTCATAAAGAAATAAGGGTATGACGTACCAGCCTAGCATACTATCCATCGGTGGGGTCCTGGTCAGTAGCGAAGTGATCGAGACCTACTTTGCATGTGACCTAGAAGCATGCAAAGGGGTCTGCTGTATCGAGGGTGACGCTGGAGCCCCTGTGACCAGCGAGGAGGCTTTACTTATCGAGCAGGCTTACCCGATCATTAAGCCACTCTTACCAAAGCTCAACCTTCGCCTGATCAAGAAGAAGGGCTTTACCTACCGTGATATGGACAACGAACTAGTGACAAGCATTGCAGAGTCAAAGGATGGCAGATGCCTCTTCACCTGCTTTGAGGAGGATGGTAGTTGTCGCTGTGGCTTTGAGAAGTCATACACCGAAAGGCTGGGTAATGATCTATTTTACAAGCCATTGTCATGCCATCTATACCCTATCAGGGTACAAGTGCTTAGAGATGGTACTCACGCGCTTAACTACGATCGCTGGTATCCGATTTGCGAGCCTGCGAGAAAGAGAGGACGCAAAGAAGGGATACGAATGTACCAGTTTTTGAAGTCTGCACTCATAAGAGCCTATGGAGAGGAGTGGTATCATGAATTGGAGGAGGTGGCTGAAGCCTATTTACAACAAACGGAGCAACAAGGAGTTAGCAATGAATAAGTACCTAATAGTAGGACTGGGAAACATAGGTCCAGAATACGTAGACACACGGCACAATGCCGGATTTATGGTGGTGGATCGTCTGGCAGAAGAGCTAGGAGCCACCTTTGAGTCGCGTAGGTATGGCGATAGAGCAGAGGTGCGGCTAAAGAATAAGATACTAATACTCCTAAAGCCCTCTACCTACATGAATCTCAGCGGTAATGCTGTACGATACTGGCTCAATGAGGAGAAGATTCCGATGGAGAATCTCCTTGTCATCGCTGACGAGTTGGCACTCCCCTTCGGCTCACTCCGCATAAGAACGAAGGGAAGCAGCGGGGGACACAATGGACTAAAACACATCGAGGCGACTCTCGGCAGTCAAGCATACGCAAGGCTAAGAGTAGGTATTGGCGACGACTTCAGCCGAGGTCAGCAGATAGCATACGTCTTAGAGCCATTTTCGGAAGAGGAGCGCACAAAACTGCCAGATATAAGCAGCGAGGGCGCTGAGATAGTGAAGAGCTTTTGCCTAGCGGGGATCGAAGTGACGATGAATAGCTTTAACAAAAAGGCAAAGACGCCGAAGAAAAAGAATCCCCCTATCAGTGTCAAGCGTGAGGAGGAGGCAACTAAAGATGAGCAGTGAACAGCGCATAGATAAATGGCTCTGGGCTACTAGAGTATTTAAGACACGATCCATAGCTAGCGATGCATGCAAGAAAGGGCGCGTGCTGGTCGATGGTCTCACGGTGAAGCCATCGAAGATGATCCATGTGGGAGATAGAGTGCAGGTGCGCAAGCCACCTGTGACCTTTACCTTTGAGGTCATAGGGCTGACCAACAATAGGGTTGGGGCAAAGCTGGTCGAAAACTATCTTCGCAACGTCACACCGCAAGATCAGTACGAGGTACTAGAGCTACACAGAGCAGCCCAGAAGTTAGGTCGAGCAAGAGGTAGTGGCAGACCGACTAAAAAGGAGCGCCGTGACATGGAGCAGTTCTTTGGTCAAGGGGCTGACGCCCAATGGGATTTTGATAGCTTCGAGGAGGAAGACGACCTAGGATACGACTTTGGAGACTTCTGGGACGAAGACGAGGACTAAAGAAAAAGACAAAAAGACTTGCATTTAGACTTTTAAAATAGTATCTTTGCAGTTGGATTATTCTGAGCCTGGCTCTGTAAGAGATGACCTAAGCGTCATCCGCCGGCAGGGTATTACTTTTTGAAACAAACGTTATTATGTACGGAATCGTAGAGATTCAAGGACAACAGTTTAAGGTAGAGAGTGGTAAGAAGGTATATGTCTACCACATCAAAGACGCAAAGGAGGGGGATACTCTGGAGTTTGACCAGGTACTGCTCCTTGCTGATGGAGAAAATACTACTGTAGGAACCCCCACCGTAGAGGGTGCAAAGGTAGTGTGTGAGGTAGTGAAGCCTCTCGTAAAGAGCGACAAGGTCTTGGTCTTTAAGAAGAAGAGGAGAAAGGGCTACCGCAGAAGACAGGGTCATCGTCAGCACTTTACTCAACTGGCGATAAAGGAGATAGTGGCATAAGCTATACTCTGCACAACAAACAAACTAAAGTAAAGGAGAAAAAGACATGGCACATAAAAAAGGTGTAGGTAGTTCTAAGAACGGTCGCGAGTCACATAGCAAGCGACTAGGTGTTAAGAAGTTTGGTGGTGCAAGTGTAAAGGCTGGTAACATCCTAGTTCGTCAGCGTGGCACTAAGCACTATCCAGGTGAAAATGTAGGGATGGGCAAGGACCACACCCTATACGCTCTTACAGACGGAGTTGTTGTTTTCCAAAAGAAGAAGAACGATCGTTCGTTCGTCTCTATCACAGAACACGTAGGAGCAGAGGCATAACAACCGCAAATAAGTTCCGTAGCACATGCGATCCTAAGGGATCCTTTGCGCTGGGATAACAATGAAATAGGTATCAGCCTTTTCTCTCACGATGTAGGAGAATATGGCTGATGCCTTTTCAGGTACTAAAAAGCAGGCAAATCATAGTGTACACACGAAGACTTGCACTTGTCCTTTCAATATTACTCGTAATGGGGAGCACCTCTTGCAGGGTTGTGAGACAACCAGCACAGAGGATTTACCTTCCGTCCGAGGAGGCTCTAACGGTCAAGAAGCTAACAGAGCAGATCTCGGCAACTCTGAGGATACCGCTGGACGAAAAGGAGGACAACATCGGGCTTTATGCATTTGTCGCTGACTGGATTGGAGTCCCCTATCGCATGGGAGCGTATGGCAAGAAGGGGACAGACTGCTCTGGATTTACTTATCAACTATACCGATCGGTATACGATTACGACCTCGGTCGCACCTCAGCTGCCAGCATGATGAGCCAAACCTACAGAGTAAGACGGGAGGATCTACAGGAGGGGGACTTGGTTTTCTTCAACATCAATAATCGCAGAGGTGGGCAGGCTTCTCACGTGGGAGTCTATCTAAAGAACAATCTCTTTGCCCACGCATCGACCTCTAGAGGCGTTATAATATCAAGTTTACTAGAGCCCTATTACTCTAGTACGTTCCTATCTGGAGGGCGGGTGAAATGAAGCAAGGCTCACTTATAGATGGGTTCAATGAGCCGAAGTTAGTGCTGTTTGACATGGACGGAGTATTATTCGACACCATGCCTACACACGCTCGATCATGGAAGAGAGCTATGGATCACTTCGGGATTTCTTCGAAGGAGTCAGAGTTCTTCTTGTACGAAGGAATGAAGGGAACAGACACTGTCAAGAATCTTTATTACAGGCAATACAACACCTCTCCTTCGGACAAACTTGTAGACGAGATCTATGACTACAAGTGTCAGATGTTCGATCAAGACGAGAGCTTTGAGCTAAGGAAGATCCCAGGCACATACACTCTCATGGAGTACTTAGCCAATGATAGAGGGCTGGACATTGGGGTGGTGACTGGAAGTACCATCCGCAATGCACATCATCGGATAGAGAAGTACTATGCTGACTTCATCCCAGATGAGCACATCATTACAGCGGATGTCGTGACAAGAGGAAAGCCACACCCCGAGCCCTATCTACGCGGCATGGAGCTCTTTGGGCATAAGCCTGAGGAGACTCTCGTCGTGGAGAACGCCCCGCTTGGAGTACGCTCTGGCGTCGCTGCAGGTGCGTATGTCGTCGCTGTCATGACTGGGCCTATCCCCGAGTCTTTGTTCAGAGAAGAAGGTGCACAACAGGTCTTCCCAGACATGAGAGCACTCCATCTCTGGTGGCAGTTTACTTTTAAGTGAACAAAGCCTAAGCTATGGAGCAGATCCAACCGGCATCAGAGCGGGAGTTAAAGCTAGCTTCATCTCTTCGCGTAAAGAAATACCGCAAAGCAAACGGGTTATTCCTCGCTGAGGGGCAAAAGGTTGTATCCGAGTTATTCCAATCATTTGAGCCATACTTAGTATTCATACAAGAGGGGAGCACCTTCACTGGCACTCCTGAGCTACAAAGGCAGGTCTCAGAGCGCCAGATGAAGCAGATCTCCTTGCTCAATACTCCAAGTGATGTCCTCGCCATCTTCAAGGGAAAAGGCTCCGACGTTATAGCACCACGAGAGCTCACACTGGCTCTCGATGCCATCCAAAACCCGGGCAACCTCGGCACCATCATCCGGCTTTGCGATTGGCTAGGCATCCGACAGATACTCTGTGGCAAAGGCACCGTGGATGTATTTAACCCCAAGGTAGTCCAGTCCACAGCTGGGTCATTGGGCAACGTCCAGATCCTAGAGGAGCAGGACCTTTCCAAGGCTCTTCCTCAATATTTCGATCGCATCATTGGCACAGACATGGTGGGCACTCCCTACAAAAAAGCAACCATAGAGGAGCCATCCAAGACCGTACTCCTGCTCGGCAACGAAGGGCAGGGACTCTCACCAGAGCTACGATCTCTCTGTACAGAAATATTAACCATACCTCCTGCCGAAACCAGCACTGGTGAGTCTCTCAATGTCGCTCTAAGTGCTGCCATCATCCTGTCTCATCTCACTTAATTTAATATAGATCATAACACTATGAAGGTCACCCTTTTCACCATACTACTAGCACTCCTTCCCTACACGTCGCTCCTAGCTCAAGAGCCGGAGACGTACGTCAAGTTTGACACTAACAAGGGGAGCTTTACTGTTAAGCTATACAACGAGACCCCTATTCACAGGGATAACTTCATCAAACTTGTTGAGACTCACGCGTATGATGACCTCCTCTTTCACCGTATCATCAAAGGCTTTATGTGCCAAGCCGGTGGCGACATACGTGATAAGGATGAGCACCAAAAGAAGTATTTCAAGCAGAAGTACGACTACACTCTCCCCGCAGAGATCCTATATCCGCTATACTACCACAAGCGAGGTGCACTCGCAGCTGCGCGTATCGGAGATGAGCATAATCCTGAGAGGGAGAGCAGTGGCATACAGTTTTATATCGTAACGGGGGAGTATTTCCTTGACAGTGACCTCAGGAAATATGACACTCCGGAGCGTGGTACTATGCCGTCTGAGGTCAGAGAGGCATACAAGACCGAAGGAGGTGCACCGCATCTAGATGGGGCCTACACAGTCTTTGGAGAGGTCGTGAGTGGCATGAAGACTATCCAAAAGATCGAGTCTGTGCCGACTGATCCTGAAGACCGCCCTGTCAAAGACGTCTATATACGCTCTGCCGAGATCGTAAAGAAGCCCTAATTAGTCCTCACGCTTGTACGACCGACCGCACTCTCTGTAAAGGGCACAGCCTGAGCATCCTACAGCTCCACACGAGCTATCAGACTTGCCCTTCTTGCTTATCACCCCAAACCGACGTAACACTCTGATTACGACGATAGTGACAACTATTGCGAGGATGATGTATGTTATGATCTCTTGCCACATAGCTTAGAAAAATAAGGCACCAATCTTAGTTACTGCAAAGCCCAGCAACCAAGCCAAGGTAAGTGAGTAAACCATGCTCAGGAGAGCCCACCTCCAAGATCCACTCTCCCTGCTAATCGCCATGACTGTCGCTATACAGGGGAGATAGGTGAGTACAAATACCATAAAGGACAGAGCTACCGCAGGATTAAAGACCGGACTCCCATCACTGTGCTCAGCCACTTTTAGCTTCTCTGGCAAGCTCTCCACCTCCTCAGCATCACCCATATAGAGCACACCCATCGTGCTCACTACCACCTCCTTAGCAGCAAACCCCGTAAGGAGCGATACACTCATCTTCCAGTCATATCCAAGTGGCTTGAATATAGGATAAATCGCATGCCCCAGCTGTCCTATATAAGAACTCTCCTGCTGCATCATCCTATGCTGCTGGTCAGGCATCAGCTCTACAAAGTTCTCCACCTCCTTATCGCTATGAGTCGCCACAAACGCTTCGTAAGCAGCCGCCCCGCCCTCCTCGTGGAGTTGCGGTGTACGTGGGAAGTAGCCCAGCGCCCAGATGATGATAGAGGCAAAGAGGATCACACTCCCCATCTTCTGCAGGTACTGCTTAGCCTTCATCCACATGTGAAGTAGCACACTCCTAGGGGTCGGGATGCGGTAAGGAGGAAGCTCCATCACAAAAGGGCTATCCTTCTGCGTAAAGAGGACGTTCTTAAGGAGAAGAGCGGTCAGAATAGCGAGTACGACACCCAGGAGATAGATACCAAAGAGCACCGTACCTGCATGATGGGGGAAGAATGCCCCAGCTAGTAAGAGATAGACAGGTAGCTTAGCACCACAGCTCATAAAGGGGACAATGAGGATCGTGAGCAGCCGATTATTACGACTCTCGATGGTCCTCGTCGCCATCACAGCAGGCACACTACAGCCAAAGCCCATCAAGAGTGGTACAAACGACTTGCCATGAAGACCAATCCCGTGCATCAGCTTATCCATGATAAAAGCTGCCCTCGCCAAGTAACCCGTATCCTCCATGATACCGATACAGAGGTAAAGAATGATGATATTTGGTAGGAATACCAGTACCCCCCCTACTCCATTGATCACACCATCGACGAGCAGGTCTTTCAAGGGGCCATCTGACATCATACTACCTACTTGACTGCCTATCCATGCCACTCCCATCTCTATCCACGCCATCGGATGCTCTCCGAGCTTAAATGTGAGCTGGAAGGTAATAAAAAGGATCAGGAAAAATATGGGGAAGCCCCACACCTTGCTGGTAAGGATGTGATCAATCCGCCTATTCCTTTCCGTTATCTTGTCATAATCTGCACGATAAGTCTCCTGCAAGGCGCCTCTCACAAAGCCATACCGACCATTAGTGATCTTATCTTGCAACTTCTGGTGATACTGCTGTTCGTAAGCAACCGACAAGTCACGAGCAGCTGAAATTAGGAGGGCACCCTTAGGATGCTCACTCAGTAGCTTGATCCTAACCTCATCATCGCCCTCCAGCAGTTTGAGTGCCAAAAAACGCGGACGTATCTCATTGCTAATAGCATGGGGGGTACTCTCAATCTCACGTTGCAGTCTCGAGATCACTCGCTCCACACCCTCATCGTACCTGACATCCATGACCCTGCGAGCCTCACTAGCGTGGTCGTGTAACTTGATGATCTGAGAGAATAACTCCGTGATACCCTCACCCTTCCTACCATTAGTTGGGGTCATGGGGATCCCCATCAGCTCACTCAGACGATCAATGTCAAGCGAGCTACCACTCCTCTCCAGCTCATCGTACATATTAAGAGCTACCACCATCGGCACACTCATCTCCATGATCTGAGTGGTGAGGTAGAGGTTACGCTCAAGGTTAGAAGAGTCCACAACGTTGAGTATCACATCCGGACCATCCTCGCCCAAAAGATGCTGAGAAACAAATCTCTCCTCCGGACTATACGAAGAGAAAGCATAAGTCCCTGGCAGGTCGGTAAGCACAAACGTGTAACCATCTTGCTTATATACAGCACTCTTAGCACCAACTGTCACCCCGCTATAGTTACCCACATGCTCGTGTCCCCCACTCGCAGCATTAAAGAGAGAGGTCTTACCACTATTGGGATTACCAATAAACGCCACCTTGATGACACCACGCTCTCCCCTCTTACTCCCCTCCTTCACGTCCGAGATCGACAGCTCAGTGCACGAATAGCCATATTGCTGTTGCACAAATTTCTTAGCCGTAGGATTGGTCAGAGGCATTACCTCTATCTCCCCAGCCTCCGAGCGTCGGAGCGCCAAGTCATATCCGAGTATCCGGTACTCTACAGGATCCTTCAGTGGAGCGTTCTTCACGACAAGGATCTCAGCTCCAGGTATGAAGCCCATTTCCTGGAGCCTCTTTCCAAAAGCCCGATCTCCGTGGTGCTTGATGATGACACCCCTCTCACCGGTTTGTAAGTCTGAAAGCCTCATCTATTCTAATCCCTATTCAGTGGCTAAAGTGTTATAAGCCGATTCATACTAAGTGAATAGCAAATATAACTCTCTCTACCACAAGAGGCAATACCTATATATAGGTATTTATCGCCCCAAGACCATTTGTCTGCTCTCCGAGCACTGCTCAGTCTAGCCGCTTGATGGTAATATCAGTTGGAGCAAAAAAGTAGTAACAAAATACCCCACTTCGATAGACCAAAAATCCGAGACCTGAACTTCGACAAATCGGAGACCGGAACTTAGATGCGTCGAAGTTGGGAACTTAGATTTTTTAAGTTCGGAGGTCAGTTTATACCCCCTTCTAAGTCCGCATCATAAGAGCCCCTCTGCAGGCTCCATTTATTCGGTAAGAAGGGAGGATTAAGGTTGGGCAGGGTGTAATGTTATGATAGTCTTTGGAGGATGAGATATACAAGTGTAAAAAAGTGTGGGTGGGAGATCCATTTTCGTACAATTCAGTACATTTGCTCGTTAAGTACCTGATTAACTAATAATGGCTGTGCAATGCTTGTGAAGATATTATACTGGGTCTATCTGATCGTCGTCTTCGTACCTTTATTTGTAACCATTACACTATTAACTGCGATTATCTCCGCAGTGGGTAGTCTCTTGGGAGGGGTTAGGGTATTCTCCTACTATCCGGGCAAGGTGTGGAGCCAGATTACTCTTGCTTTGCTCTTATGCCCAGTAGAGATAACTGGCAAGAGGTATTTACAGCAGGGGCGCCCTTGTGTCGTCACCCCCAATCACACCAGTTATCTCGACATCTTTATGCTTTACGGCTACATGGGAGTGCCTTTTAAGTGGGTGATGAAAGGCTCACTTCGTACGATACCATTTGTAGGGTGGGCGTGCGAGAAGAATGGCTTTATTTTTGTTAATAATAGGACTCCCGCCGAAGCTAAAAAGGTGGTAGATAGTGCGATGGAGGCGATCAACGATGGCTACTATATATTTATTTTTCCCGAAGGATCGAGGACATACGACGGCAAGCTCGGGCCACTCCGCAAAGGGGCCTTCAAAATAGCACAAGGGACCTGTTCGGCTGTGATACCTGTCACGATCCGTGGTGGGTTTGAGGCATTACCTAGGACTTCGATCTTGCCTACCCCTCATAGGCTTAAGATAGAGGTGCATCCTCCCATAGAGCCCAATAAGTATCCCAATGATAGCAAAGGTATCTCGCAGCTTAGAGCAGAGGTAGAGGAGACATTGAGAGATAGCCTAGAGAGTGACTTTTAGGTCGGGGCAGCAAATAATAGAATTTAGTTACCTTTGTGTGGTATATTGAGTATTATAAAGGGCTGCCCCCACGGTAGCTCAGATCAAAGATAAGAATAAATATATGCTTACAACAAAGTTCTTATTAGAGCAGACTGAAGAGGCTATAGAGCGCCTAAGTATCAAGAATATCGATGCTAGTGGAGTAATCGAGGAGATACGTGAGAAGGATCAAAACCGCCGCCAAGCCCAGAGCGATCTGGATGGTACACTAGCAGAGCAAAATAAGCTCTCCAAAGAGATCGGACAACTCATGAGAGAGGGGAAGCGTGAGCAGGCCGAAGAGATCAAGGAGAGGGTAGCTGCACTAAAAGAACAAGCAAAGAACTACGAAGAGACTAAGCGACAGATGGAAGAGCAGGTGCAGGCACTCCTGCTGACGCTACCCAATGCCGCCTCTCTCACTGTACCACGCGGGCGCTCTTCTGAAGACAACGTAGTAGAGCGCAGCGGTGGGGTAAAGCCCACCTTTGAGGACTTTACTCCACTACCCCACTGGGAACTGGCTAGGGAGTACGACCTCATTGACTTTGAGCTTGGTGTTAAGCTCACAGGCTCTGGATTTCCTGTCTACAAGGGATATGGTGCCCGCTTGCAGAGAGCACTGATCAACTACTTCTTAGACAGTGCACGGGCAGAGGGCTATCTCGAGATACAACCTCCTTATGTAGTCAATGAAGACTCCGGGTACGGGACTGGGCAATTGCCTGATAAGGAGGGTCAGATGTACCATATTGGTCTAGACAATCTCTACCTCATCCCTACTGCGGAGGTGCCTGTAACTAACATATTTAGAGATGTGATCCTAGATAAGGAGGACTTCCCCATCAAACTAACCGCCTACTCTGCTTGCTTCCGTAGGGAGGCCGGGAGCTATGGCAAGGACGTGAGAGGGCTCAACCGTCTCCACCAGTTTGACAAGGTAGAGATCGTCCGGATAGATCACCCCAATCACTCCTATGAGTCTCTAGACGAGATGGTTAAGTATGTAGAGCGGCTGGTGACTTCTCTTGGGCTTCCTTATAGAATACTACGTCTCTGTGGTGGTGATCTTAGCTTTACCTCCGCCATCACCTTCGACTTTGAGGTCTTCTCCGCAGCACAAGAGCGCTGGCTAGAGGTGAGCTCTGTCTCTAACTTCGAGGAGTTTCAAGCCAACCGTCTGAAGTGTCGCTTTAAGAATGACGAGAAGAAGACAGAGCTGTGCCATACACTCAATGGTAGCGCACTAGCACTACCGAGAATAGTGGCAGCTATACTAGAGAATAATCAGACTCCGGAAGGCATCGTGATACCAGAGGTACTGCGACCTTATACCGGTTTTAACATCATAGTTAAGCCATAACCATCTAATTGCCCTTCGGGTATGAATAGATCAAGAAAACCGTACCTACTGGCTCTGGCATTAGTGATCCTACTCAGTAGCACCTTGTACCGACCCGCATCGGTGCGTGCTCAGGATAAGAGCGGACACCTACCTAAGCTACAAGACTCACGGATCTTCCAGAGAAATGAGACATTTATGTACGATGTCGACTTCAGATGGGGGATCATCAAAGGTAAGATGGGAGAGGCACTCCTGACCAATCGAACTACTAGAAATGGACAGTACTTCTCTCAAATACTCTTCCGTACTAAGGGGATCGGTGACACCTTCTTTAGGGTGCGAGATACGCTTGAGACCCTGTATTCTATGGAAAGACTACCGCTTCGATTTGAAAAACGTATCAATGAGGGCGGATACCAGTATCATGATCTGATCACCTTTACCCACCTACCCGAGGAGAAGGTAAAGATAGGGATCAAAGCTGGACCTCCGAGTGTGATCGAACGCGATACCACAATCATACTCTCCACGAAAGAGGAGGAGGTAGTTGACATGCTTTCAACACTTGCCTATCTGAGAAGTCTGAACCTAAACAATATAGAGCATGGCTTGCTCAATCGCTTTGTGGTACCAATAGGTAAAAACCTAGTATACGGGAGCTACGAATTTGGAGGATATGAAAACTCCAAGATGCCAGATGGCACACCAAAAGAGATGTTGAAGATATACTTCAACATTGAGGATAAGAGTTTTTCTCAAAACTCTAGATCCATCGAGGTTTGGGTCACAAACGATGAAATGCTACTGCCGGTTCGGATCAATGCTAAACTATCTATTGGGCGTGTAGTCTGTATACTCACCTCATACAAAGGAGCTTAGGTGAGTAATGAGTAAGAAAGATCGTAAGGGCGACGTGCAGAACACGGCTGTCCTCCCCTACCCACCCTCCACCGAAGTAGATGTTGAGGCTATATTTGACAAGTACTACAATCGTAGTACGAAGGCTTTTAAGATACTATATACCCATAGCCGGCTTGTGGCCAAGAAAGCTGTAGAGATCGTAGACAGGCACCCTGAGTGGGAGATATCGCGGAGCTTCGTATACGAGGCTGCGATGCTGCATGATATCGGTGTCTTTGAGTGCAATGCGCCATCGATAGGATGCACTGGGACAGAGCCTTATATCCGGCACGGTGTCATCGGAGCTGACCTTTTGAGGAAAAAGGGTCTGCATAGGCATGCGCTGGTATGTGAGCGACACACCGGTGTAGGGCTTACTCTAGAGGCGATCAAGAGGCGAGAGTTACCCTTACCACATAGGGAGATGGTGCCAGTATCGCTTGAAGAGAAGATCATCTGCTTTGCAGACTGCTTCTACAGTAAGAGCGGTGATCCTAAAGAAGAGAAATCGCCTGCAAAGATTGCGAAATCTCTCAAGAAGCATGGCGAGGAGCAGGCACGTATCTTTAAGGAATGGTGCCAACTCTTCCTTTAAGGAGGGCCTACTTCATACCTCTAATGATGCTGTAAGCGCCATAGAGCCCTAGGGCTCCAGCTTGACTCAAGTCCTCATCCCCCTTAGTCTTTTCTCCGATAGCATAGTAGCACAGACCTCTATTGAAGTAAGAGGCTGCCATCTGAGGTTCTACAGCTATAGCTTGCGTGTAGTAATCAATCGCAGTCGTATAGTTGCCTTGCTCAGCATAGAGGTAGGCAATATTGTAGAGTGCAGGGGCATATTTGGGCAATACAGCTAGCACACGCTCGAGATCTGCAATAGCGGCAGATAGCTCCCTATTTTTGAGTATGTTAGTCTCGGATAGCGACGGGTCTTGAGGTAGGGGTCTCAAGGCAGGAGTACTAGAAGGGGTCTTCTCTGGAGCCAGGTCGTGAAGTCTGGCTTGCATGGCTAGGAAGCGAGACGTAGCCAGCTGGAAATGAGCTGCTACATTCTGAGGGTCGAGCTCAACGACCTTGGTAAGTGCTTCTATCACAGACTCATGATCCTTCAGAGTCAATTGATTCATAGCGTAGGCAAAGAGCTGCTCGGCGTCATTAGTGGTGAGAACTGATTTCTGAGTCTCTACCTGCTCTCGATGCGCTTCTATTAGGTCAAAACTCAACGAGGGGACCCGTCTTACCACTCGAATAAGGTTACTTGAGGTGGGTAGATCAAGCTGGTGGCTAAATGACAGGTTGGTAGAGCTCCTTAGCTTCTCATCCACAACATCATAGTATGAGAGCGTATACATAGGCTCTGGACTTACCACGACATCTCTATCCTGGACACGACCTCGGATGCTCTCTCCCTCCTGGTACAGCTCATTGTAGCCCTTATCTCTACTATTATAGACTAGGAGCTTAAACTTCCTGATATTCTCATCCTTATCATCTCGAAGTTCGTTGATTCCCTCATGCTCCTCCAGCTTATTTTGCTCTTCATGTTGCTGCACAGCCATCTGGTGCGTGGTAGGATCGTACATCATCCTTGAAGCAAACTGAAGGTCCTCATTGGCAGCTCGCTCACGACCAAGCAGACGTCGTATCTCCGAACGGTGCGTGTACGCAGGGATAAAGGATGGGTAGCGCTGGATGATCTCTCCCATATCCTTCTCTGCCACCTCGAGATAACCAAGTTGCTGAGCTATAAGTCCGCGGTTGAAGATAGCGAAGTAATTGTTCGGCTCAAGCTGTAGGAGATAGGTGAAATCTTCGAGAGAACCGTTGAGTTCACCCACCTGTGCTCTCAAGAGAGCTCTATTGTATCGAGCGGTAGCATTTGATGGATCCAACTCCACAGCCGTAGTATAGTCTTGCATAGCTCCCCGTATGTTATTCTGCTGATAGCGCATCAGAGCTCGATTGAAGTAGAGCTCAGGTCTTGAGCTATTCTGAGCTAGAGCAGCATCCATATACCTCTCAGCCTCCTTGAAGTCCCTTTTATCGTACGATATTCCTGCCATGGAGATATAGGCACCAGGCAGCCCAGGCGACATCTCGATAGCTTTCTCAAAGAGCGCAACTGCAGCAATTGTGTCTCCACGCTCGAGCCGGTAGCCACCATCGATCAGATAACCCTCAGGGTAATTAGCATAGAACCGCTGCAGATGATCCAGCGTCGCTCTTGCTTTTACCGTATCTCCGGAAGCGATGTGCAGCAGTGAAGCGTTGTGCAACGCCCCTTTATGATCTGGATTATTACGAAGAACCATCTCATAGTCAGCCACGGCGAGCGAGTCTTTGTGCAATGTATGGCGCGAGATCGCTCGAAGATAGTAGGCATCGTAGATAAAAGGGTTTCGCTCCAGACATAGGTCACAATCTTGCTCTGCACCCCGATAGTCGTCGAGGGAGAACTTCGCTAGCCCGCGATAGTAATATGGCTCTGCCTTGTACGGTTCAGCCTGGATAGCTGTGTTAAAGTACTGTATCGCAAGGACGTAATCCTTGAAGTAGATAGCATTACGACCGATGGTGACCACCCGCTCAGTATCAATCTGTGCGAAGAGAGCGGTAGTACTCACAAGCAGTAGAGCTAGGAAGGCGTGTAGTCGCCGCATCGGTTCTATCATTTTACTTCGTTACAGTTGGGTAGTCAGCATCCACGATGCCTTTCGCCAGTTTCTGCAATTTCCGCTTGACCATTTGCTTACGCATCGGGCTGATACGATCCGTAAAGAGCGTTTGCTCGATATGGTCAAACTCATGCTGAAATACCCTTGCATTAAACCCTTTGAGCGTCTCCTCGTGGGTCTCAAAGTGCTCATCCTGATACCGTATCTTCACCTCGACAGGACGTGTCACCTGCTCTGAGATACCTGGGAGGCTCAAGCAACCTTCGCTCATGCTCACCTTCTCCTCACTGCTCCATAGGATCTCAGGATTGATGAATACGCGCTTAAACCCATCTGTCTCAGGGAAATCATCCTTCAATACTGAAGCATCGACAACAAAGAGACGTATCGCTCTCCCAATTTGAGGTGCAGCTAGCCCCACTCCGTCAGAGGCATACATCGTCTCAAACATATCAGATATCAGCTTCTCTAGTCCCTCATAGTCAGGAGTAACTTCCTTGGACTTTGTACGAAGCACGTCTGTCCCGTATATGTATATTGGTAGAATCATATATTTAACTTTTACTCAACTTATATTCTTCATACGCCCTACTCTCCATAAAGTCACGCAGGATAATCACAGCGCTGATCTCATCAGCAAGTCCTTTCTCTCTGCGTTTCATCTTAGGCACACCGCCAACAATCATTGCACGCTCAGCCATCACAGTAGTAAAGCGCTCGTCATAAGGTATGATGCTCATACCGGGCAAAAGTTTACGCAGCCTATTAACAACTGGCACAATATATTTCATGCTCTCAGATGGCGTATTGTCCACCTGCTTTGGCTGACCTACAATAATCGCATCTACAGGCTCCGAAGTACAATACTCCCGCACCCACGCTGCAACTTGATATGTGGGCTGGAATCCCAGACCACCCGGTACGATCTGCAAGATATCAGTCACCGCAATGCCGGTCCGCTTACGACCCACATCAAGAGCTAAAAGACGTCCCATAGCAGCTCCTCCATTGTTTTACCAGTGACCGGATCCACACAGGTGGGGCAAAGCTCTACCATCGGACTAAGCACAAATGTACGCTCCCTAAAGCGCGGGTGCGGGATCTGTAGCCCGTCTGCATCTAATATCAGATCATCGTAGAGTATGATATCAATGTCACAAGTCCGGTCTCTATAAATACCGCCCTTGCTCTTCCTGTACCTGCCCAGCTCCCGCTCTATCACTTGAGAAGTATCAAGCACCCCTTGTGGCGAAAGCAAAGTCCTTACCTCCACCACTTGGTTCAAGAAGTTATGCTCCGACTCAAAGCCCACAGGCTCAGTCTCCAACTCCAAAGAGACCTGCACCAAAGCTCCTATCCGCTCGGAGATCAATCTCCGAGCAGAAGCTAGTATTGCTGCCCTATCTCCCAGATTGGAGCCCAAAGCCAAAAAGAGTCGATGCTGCATCTCCCTTCAGACTGATCCCTAGATGATTAGCATCGCATCTCCGTAGGCACCAAAGCGATAGCCCTCCTTAATCGCCACCTTATAGGCATTCATCACATTGTGGTACTTACCAAAGGCTGCCTGCATCATCAGCAATGAGGAGTACGGCATGTGGAAGCCAGAGATCATTGAATTGGCAATGCCAAAGTCATACTCTGGATAGATAAACATCCCCGTCCACCCGTCGTAAGGCTTGATGAAGCCGTCTGTACTGAGACTTGTCTCAAGCGCCTTCATCGTCGAAGTACCCACAGCACAGATCCTCTTACCATTCTCTTTAGCACCGTTCACGGCATCACAGCACTCCTTCGAGACGATCATCCGCTCTGTCCCCATCTTGTACTTCCCTAGGTCGTCCACATCGATCTCCGCGTACATCACCCTACTACAGTGGAGCGTCAGCTTAGCAAAGCGACAGTCCTGCAGGGTCAGACGCTTGATCAACTCCCTACTGAAGTGAAATCCCGCTGACGGTCCCACCACAGCACCCTCCTCAGAGGCATAAATGGTCTGATAGCGCTCCCGATCCTCCGGCTCGGCAGGTCGCTTGATATAACTTGGAAGAGGAGTCAATCCATTGTCAAAGAGCACTTTCTTAAACTCCTCATGAGTGCCATCAAAGAGAAACTTCAAGGTCCTACCCCTAGAGGTAGTATTATCTATCACCTCTGCCACAAGATCCTCATTCTCACCGAAGAAGAGCTTATTACCGATCCTTATCTTTCGCGCTGGATCTACAAGCACATCCCACAGCATGATCTCAGATCGTAACTCTCTGAGTAAGAAGACTTCTATCTGAGCATTGGTCTTTTCCTTATGCCCGAAGAGACGAGCAGGGAACACCTGCGTATCATTCAGCACAAAGAGGTCATCCTTAGAGAAGTAATCCACCAGATCCCTAAACTCCCTGTGCTCTATGTCACCTGTATCTCTGTGTAGCACCAGCATCTTACTCTCATCACGGTGATTCACAGGATACTGCGCTATCTGATCCTTCGGGAGCTTAAAATTAAACTGGGACAGCTTCATCTTCTGTACGCCAAACCTAAAAGGTTCATTCACACTACTCATATCTCTTGCTCTATAATATCTTGGTTCAATACTTCATCCACATATCCCTCCAGTGCATCCACACTCATTGCCTGCCGTTCACTGAAATGCCCCACTTGAGTTCTCCGCAGTGCAGTCAAATGAGCACCAGTATCCAATGCCCTGCCAATATCTCTAGCTAGGGCCCTGATATAAGTTCCCTTACCACACTCTACCTCAATCTCAATCTCAGGTAGCTCATATCGCAGTAACTGTATAGACTTGATTTCCACCTTTCTAGGTTGCAACTCCACCTCACACCCACCTCTGGCGAGAGAATAGGAGCGCACACCATCCACCTTTACTGCTGAAAAAGTGGGTGGCACCTGGTCAATCATACCAACAAAGCCCTCCAGCACCTGCTCCACAGCGGCTTGAGTGATATGGTCTGTAGGATAATGGCAGTCCACCTCGCTCTCAAGGTCATACGAGGGTGTCGTCGCTCCCAGTTGGATCGTCGCGACATAGGTCTTGTGCAACTTTTGGATCTCCTCTATTCGCTTCGTAAATCTACCAGTACAGAGCACCAGTACCCCCGTTGCCAGTGGGTCTAACGTACCTGCATGCCCAACCTTTATCCGCCTTATACCTAGCTTCTTACTAAGCAGTATACGAACCCGATTGACCACGTCAAAGCTGGTCCACCGCAAGGGCTTATCCACCACGACATACATCCCATCACTAAAGGGATTTGGCGGGATCTGCACATCCCTCTTCCTCGTATGGTGACTACTCATCAACTTCGTACAACTTATTGGAAGAGAGACAGATCATAGCCAGCCATCATCATAACAATGATGGCACCACCTACGATTATTCTATACACACCAAAAGCAGCAAAGCCGTGCCGCTTCAGGTACTTCAAGAAGTACTTAATGGCTAACATTGCTACCAGAAATGAGACCACATTTCCCAATATCAAGGTATCAAGATTATCGGTAAGGATAGCCAAGTCACCACGTCTATAAAACTTTATGATCTGCCATACAGAGGCGCCGAGCATGGTAGGTACAGCTAGGAAAAAGCTAAACTCCGCAGCCACTTCACGGCGAAGCCCAGTGGTCATACCCCCCACGATGGTACTCATAGAGCGCGACATACCGGGTAAAAACATGGCAATCGTCTGGAAGAGACCGATTTGGAAAGACCGCTTATAGGTCACACTCGTATGGGTATTATTCTTGATCCACTTATCCACAAAGAGCATCACGACACCGCCAACCACTAGGTTGGCAGCTACGACCCACACCTCGCCCAGCACTTTATCCACGAAGTCCGAGAAGAGCAGACCCAGCACTATAGCAGGCACCACACCAACTATCAGCTGCATGTAAAAGCGAAAACGGCTCAGAGTGATCCGCCATGCAGGCAGGTCGTCCCTCTCTCTTATATCCACAGGTACCTCAAAGCGGAAAAACTGCTTGAGATAGAGCACCACCACAGAGAGGATCGCTCCAAATTGGATCATCACCGTAAAGGCCTTGACATACTCAGTACTCTCTATCCCCATCAGTGCCTGAGCGATCACTAAGTGTCCGGTACTTGACACCGGTAAAAACTCAGTCAATCCCTCTACTATCGATAAAATGATAGTCTCTAAAATCGTCATGTATCACAGACTTTATTGAGTTATTACTTCTTGCGAAACAAGATCGCTACCACCACTCCCAGATATCCAAGAGTGCAGATCATTGGCGCTACGGTGATCCTACGGGTACTAAAGACCTCAGGGTCAAACTCACTCATGTCGCTCGACGCTCCACCCGACATCAGCAGATATCCTAGGGCTATGACCACTAGCGACACCACTAGTATCAGCAGATTGGTGCGACTATAGCCATAGGTCCTAAACGACTGCTCCTCAATAGGTTTCCCCTTACCCTTCATACTCTATACAACTTATTTACATTCATCCTCAGGTACCGTGTCACAGCCCAACTCGCTGACATCCAAGAGATCACGACACCCAGCAATAGCACCACAGCCCCTACTGTCAGTGCATGGTCCAGCGTCAGCAAAGTCCTCATCAGAGGATAATGATCCAGCACATACCACCAGCCCCAAGCCAAAAAAGCCATAGCTATCATAGCAGCAACCACCCCGCTCCATACGTTGTACCTCACAAAAGGACGCCTAATAAAGCTAGGAGTGGCACCCACCAACCTCATCGTGTAGATGGTAAAGCGCTTAGAGTATATAAGCAAGCGTATCGTATTATTGATCAGTACGATAGAAATTAAGAGCAATAGCGCTGCCAACACTAGCAAGATGATGGTCAGCTTAGAGATATTCTCATTCAGCTCGCTCACCAAGTCATGCTTAAAGCTCAGCGACTCCGTCATAGGATAGCCACTAAGTGCCTCCTCCACAATAGCTATGCTATCTTCATTAGCTATATAATCCGCCTCCACATAGACTTCAAACGTTGGCGAAAGCGGATTCCACCCCAAAAACTCCTCAGGGTTCTCACCAAGCTCCTTCTGAAGCTCCACCATCGCCTGCTCCTTAGAGTAATACTCAAGCTCCTTCACAAAAGGCTCCCTCTCCAGAGCACGCTTCATCGCAGTTATCTCTCCCGGATCAGACTCCGGAGAGAGAAGTATGGTAAAGTTGACACTCTCCCGCACATGATTCTTAAGATCACCACCTATGAGCCACATCACTGCTACCACACCCATCAAGAAAAGTACCATCGCAATACTGATGACACTGATACTCTGCGAGTGGAAAAAACCCGGCGCCCGTTTCCTCTTCTTATTATTTGACATTATGCTCCTTATCGTCTTGATTAAGACCCCAGCCCTACAACGTTGCTATTTGGCAAATATACCAAAGAAATCCCGCACACCCTACCTCAAATTTAGCTGACCTGCAAGTCAATCCAAAATACAGAGAGCAAAGCCACCCCATAGGCTCCACCAAAGTCTCCAGCACAACAACAAAATAACGAAAATCCCTCTCACTAAAACCCTCCCTCCAATCCCATAAAAATAGAGACCCGAACTAAGGTTTATTTTAGTTCCGAACTTCGACTTGCCTAAGTTCCCAACTTAGATTTTCTGAGTTCGGGTCTTCATCACCCACTCTTTCGCAGGTCGCATCTTTAATGTATGGTTGGAGGTGCGAGATTTATTCCTAAGTATAGACTTGACCTATTTGCACCTTCGACCTGTATAGGATTGAATCAAGTAGCCTTTTTCGTACATGATATTTTCTGGGAGTATGGTTTTTCACTTTTTCTAACATAAAAACCCTGTTTCTGCGGAGGTGGTCTTAAATCATTTCTGTAACTTACAAGCCGTCCAAAAAAAGCCCGAACCGGAGGATCGTGATGACCTATCAAATCCTCTTTATTGCATAACTTTGCAGACGGTTCGATATTCATGGGCTATATTCAGAAGTATTATTAAGAAAAGAAACGAGATTTGACTAATCATGCAGAGTAACAGATGTGTACAAATTGCGGTAGCAGTCGCGATTTTTATGACAGCAGCACTGAGCAGCTGCAAAGGTGGAGGAAGAGCTAAAGAGGGCAATGCTACCGCCGGAGCGATATACACAGTGAGGGTAATCCAACCTGAGAAGGTGACGGTATATGAGAGTTATCCTGCAACACTGAGAGGTAAACTAGATGTAGAGATACGTCCGCAAGTAGGCGGCCCTATTACCCAACTAACAGTTGATGAGGGTGACAAGGTGCGTAAAGGACAGACCCTCTTTGTACTCGATCAGGTGCAGTACCAAGAGGCAGTCAATGCCGCCAAGGCAGCAGTGGAGGTGGCAACCTCTGTAGTGGCTACTGCCCGTCTGACCGCTGAGAACAATCGCCAGCTGGCGAATGAAAAGATCATAGGAGGGTATGCTTTGCAAACAGCTGAGAATAACCTAGCCAGCGCTGAAGCAGGACTAGCACAAGCAAAAGCACAACTAACAAGTGCCGAGAAGCAACTCTCCTATACCCGCATCACCAGCCCTACTGATGGTGTGGTCGGAAACATTCCCTATAGGGTAGGAAGCCTAGTGTCTCCCACTAATCCTCAACCCCTTACCATCGTGAGCGATATCAGTGAGATGTATGCCCACTTCTCCGTTACTGAGCGTCAAGTACTGGGTTTCTCCCACAGTGGTGAGAGCATCAGAGGGGCTTTGGAGTCACTTCCAGAGCTACAGCTGGAGCTGATAGATGGATCTACATACGAACATACTGGTAAGGTGCAGACCATCAGCGGAGTACTTGATCCCATCACAGGATCGCTCAATGTCAGAGTGCTCTTCCCAAATCCGGACGGTAAGCTCCTCAGCGGAAGTACCGGCAACGTGATGATACCTAATACCATAGAGGAGGCTATCGAGGTGCCTCAGTTGGCAACTTTCCAGCTACAGCACAACACCTACGTCTACGTGATAGATGATCAAAACGTAGCGAGAGCTACACAGATAGAGATCTTGCCGCTCAATGACGGGAAGAACTACATAGTAACCACCGGACTGAAGAGTGGTGATAAAGTGGTGATAGACGGTGTAGTTACCCTCAAAGAGGGAATGACTGTCGAGTACACGGTGGAGGATAAGAAGTAAGATAGAGAGCCATGAGATTAGATAGATTTATCGAGCGACCTGTACTCTCCACGGTCATTTCCATATTCGTGATCATACTAGGGCTGATAGGCATCTTTGCACTGCCGATAGAGCGCTATCCGGACATTGCTCCTCCTACCATCACTGTAAATGCCCACTACCCAGGTGCTAATGCTGAGACAGTGATCAACTCTGTGCTCGCTCCGCTAGAAGAGGCGATCAACGGTGTGGAGAAGATGACCCACATGACCTCCAGAGCTACCAATACCGGTAGTGCATCGATCACCGTCTATTTCGAGCCCGACGTGGACCCCAACATGGCACAGGTGAATGTGCAGAATAGGGTGACAAGGGCGCAAGCACTCCTACCAGCAGAAGTCACGAGAGGAGGGGTGAGTGTCATCAAGCGGCAGTCTAGCACCCTTGTGATGGTATCGCTGGATGATGAGGAGGACAGATACGACCCGCTCTTCCTACAAAATTACGCCAACCTCAATGTCATGCCAGAGATCATGCGTATCCCTGGCGTGGGAGAGGCACATGTACCAGGAGCCATGAACTATACCATGCGTATATGGCTCAAGCCCGAAGTAATGGCTCAGTACAATATGATGCCCACCGATGTGGTGATGGCACTCAATGAGCAAAATATCGAAGCTGCGCCAGGTGTGCTAGGCGTCCGAGGCAACCAAGCATACGAATATACCCTTACCACGAGAGGGAGACTGAAGAGTGCCGAAGAGTTTGGGAATATAATCCTGAGAGCCGATGCCACGGGTAAGATACTTCGGCTGAAAGATGTGGCTGACGTCGAGTTGGGAGCCCTCAATTACTCTGTAGAAAATACCGCCAATGGTAAGAACTCGTCGGGCATCATGATCTATCAGGCTGCAGGGTCTAACGCCACTCAGGTGGTCACAGATATCCAGAAACTGATGAAGGAGATGGAGGACGACCTCCCCCCAGGTATCACTGTCTCCTATCTTCTCAATGTCAACGACTTCCTTTTCGCGGCTATTGGCAACGTCCTGCGCACGCTATTGGAGGCCTTCCTACTGGTGATGCTGGTGGTCTACCTCTTCCTTCAAGATTTCAGGAGTACCCTTATCCCTGCTATCGCCATACCGGTCTCACTGATAGGTACATTCTTCTTTTTGCAACTCTTTGGTTTCAGCATCAACCTACTCGTACTCAGTGCTCTTGTGCTGGCGATAGCCATAGTAGTGGATGATGCGATCATAGTGGTCGAGGCGGTGCATGCTAAGCTCGACCACGGATACTCCTCAGCCAAGAAAGCCTCCATCGAAGCAATGAGCGAGATTGGTGGGGCTATCGTCTCCATCACACTTGTGATGATGGCGGTATTTATCCCCGTAAGTTTTGTCGGTGGTGTCACCGGGGTCTTCTACAAGCAGTTTGGGATCACCATGGCGATCGCCATTGGATTATCGGCTATCAATGCACTCACTCTATCCCCAGCGCTCTGTGCAGTATTCCTCAAGCCGTCTGTGGATCCGGAGACTGGCAGACGCCCAAGATTTGTCGAGCGCTTCCACATCGCATTTAACGCCTCATACGATCGCATACTCAAGAAGTATAGAAGCGCCATCGAGCGACTAA
>JAUNLH010000027.1:9076-24058 GCA_030532365.1 Porphyromonas sp. | reverse complement strand
ATAAATTTCACCGCCTTGACACCTCGCATCATCACAGTAGTCTCTAGGATTATTTTTTCAAGGCATATTCCCCTTTACTCAGGCACGTATCGATCAAGGATAAGGTCACTTTATGACAATTTTTACTACCACATCATGCAAATACCGCTTCGAGATGCGAGACCAATCTTATCAAATCGAAAAATATGTATATTTGTAAAGCGGGGGTTGAGAAAATACCTATGATGGAGTATCACAGATGAAAGAAGAGTCTAAGAAGGTTCAAGATTATGATGCAGTAGTTCAGGCGGCATTTCAGCAACTACTATCGGACTACCTCTCCTCGAACCATCGCAAGAGGACGGAGCCGATCATCAAGGCTTTTCACCTAGCTAAGTCTGCTCACTACGGAGCGAAGAGGAAGAGCGGAGAGCCTTATATATTGCACCCAATAGCCGTGGCAGAGATATGCTGCAATGAGATAGGGCTCGGCTCTACCTCCATCTCAGCTGCACTCCTGCATGACGTAGTAGAGGACACAGACTACACGGTAGAGGATATCCGAGATATGTTTGGCGACACCATCGCTAGGATAGTAGACGGTCTGACCAAACTCTCAGGAGAGATCCTAGCCGAAGTGACGATGGGCAAAGACAAAGCCTCAGCACAGTTAGAGAATATTCGACACCTGCTCCTCACATCTAACGACGATATACGCATACTACTCGTAAAGATCGCTGACCGCCTGCACAATATGCGTACTCTGGATAGCATGCCAGAGACTAAGCAGGCGAAGATAGCTGCGGAGACACGCCTCTTCTACTCCCCACTAGCTGAGCGCCTCGGCATGTATGGCATCATGACGGAGCTACAGGACCTATCTCTCAAGTATGACCACCCTACTGAGTACGCAGATATAGAGCGGCTCAAGGAAGAGAGTAGCAGACGACAGTCGAGCCTCTTTGAGCAATTTTACAAAGGTATCAAGGAGGATCTGGTGAACCTCGGGCTGGACTATGAGATCCAACACCGTATGAAAGGCACCTACTCTATATGGAATAAGATGCGGACAAAGCAACTCCCCTTCAACGAGATATACGATATCTTCGCCATCCGGATTGTCTTTGAGCCGGAGACACCTGAGAGTGAGTATGACGATTGCTTCCGCATCTATAGAGTCATCTCATCGAAGTATAGGGTCAAGAACGATCGCACGCGCGACTGGCTCTCACAGCCTAAGGAAAATGGCTACCAGGCACTCCACCTGACGGTGATGGGACCCACAGGAGAGTGGGTAGAGGTACAGATCAGATCGAGGCGCATGCACGAGATGGCAGAGAGGGGGCTCGCAGCGCACTGGCGGTACAAGCAAGACCCTGATGAGGTAGACAAGGTGGAGGAGATGATCCTCGAAAATGTAAGGGTGCTCCTTAGCAATCCGGGGCCCCACGCTTCGGACGACTACGAGACGATGATGTATAAGTTCTCCACCCAAGATATGCTCATCTTTACCCACAAGGGCGAGCAGGTGAGAGTACCACAGAACTTTACAGTGCTCGACTTTGCCTTTATGCAGGGCAAGGAGATAGGGAATCATTGTCTAGGAGCGAAGGTAAACCATCAAATGGTTAATATTGACCACCCTCTCTCCAACGGAGATCAGGTGGAGATACTTACGGCAGCAAAGGTTTACCCCAAGGCTGAGTGGCTACACTATGTGACAAGTCCTCAAGCTAAAAGGTACATACAAGAGTACTTGACCTCCTCACGACAGCAAGACCTACAGCTCGGTAAGCAGATACTAGAAGCCTATGTCAACGACAAGGGCTATGCGCTGCAAGATCTGATACCACATCGAGGTCCGGTGCTGATATACCCCAGTAAGGAGGACTTTTACCTAGCCATCCGCTCCGGAGAGATTGTGCTAACGCCAGACCTGCTAGAGAAACTCGCGGCAAAGATGGAGGAGGGTCGCGAGCGTCACCCTGAGGAGCTACAACTGTGGGACTCCGATGAGACGGAGGTGCCCAGTCTGAGCAAAGATCAGCTGAAGTCGCTCTACACGCTTACTTCCTTGGATGGTAAGCGAAATTACATTCGGGCATTGTGCTGTAAGCCGGTCTTTGGTGAGGAGGTGCATGGTCTGCTCAACGCTAAGAATCAGGTAGAAGTGCACTTGAAGTCCTGCCCCACAGCGATGTACCTCAAGGCGGCTCAGGGCGACTCGATCGTTGCTGTCGCTTGGGGACCGCACATACATTCTAATTTCGGAATAACTATAGAGCTGGAGGGCGCTAATGCCGACGGCTTTGTCTACAACATCGTTACCACCCTCAGGAGCATGCGGATACCGCTCATGGGGATACGCTTTTCTAGCTCAAAGGATAGGGCAATAGGACAGATCAAAGTGCGCGTTAATAACAAAGAGGAGGTCCAATACCTATTCCAAAGACTTAGGGACGAGAACGACTTGGTACGCATACACTTAGTGCGCCCAGAATCAAATGAATAATCGACCATACAACCACACAGAGTATCATGAGTACAGAAAGGAATAAAATCATCGCTCCGTCGCTTCTCTCTGCCGACTTCCTCAATCTGGGCAGGGATGTTGAGATGCTGAATAATAGTGAGGCTGAGTGGCTCCACCTCGATGTTATGGACGGTCGCTTTGTGCCCAACATCTCTTTCGGACTGCCCATCGTATCTGCCGTACGTCGTGCTACCGAGAAAGTGCTCGACGTGCACCTGATGATTGAGCACCCAGAGCAGTATATCGAGGCTTTTGCTAAAGCGGGGGCGGACATACTCACCATGCACTATGAGGCTGTAACTCACTTGCATAGAGCTATGCAGCAGGCTCGAGACGCAGGGATGAAAGCAGGCGTAGTGCTCAACCCCCACACACCGGTAGAGCTATTGACGGATATCCTGCCCTATCTAGATATGGTGCTCCTAATGTCGGTAAATCCTGGCTTCGGTGGGCAGAAATTCATCCCTCGGATAGTAGACAAGACCAAAAGGCTACGTGCCATGATCGATGAGGGAGGGTACGATGTGATGATAGAGGTAGACGGAGGTGTGAATGCTGAGACTGCGCCTATCCTCTTTAAGGCAGGAGCTGATGCGCTAGTTGCAGGGAGTTATGTCTTCGGAGCCGAGAATCCCCAGAGTGCCATCCGAACTCTCCTCAAGTAGAGTACCCGTTTCTTACGAGACCTACAGTACTATCGCACCGGTACGCAAGGTGCGATATACCAATCGCCCTGCATTCCTGCTCCTTCTGGCTACACTCGTAGGCTTCATTCTCTACATTTCCAACCTCTCAGTCTGGGGAGTTGCGGCTGTCGCTCTTCTATCCATCCTATTATTCGCTTTTCGACAAAGGGGGGTCGCTTACCTACTGATTTGGAGCCTACTATTCGCTTGGTACGCTGAAATACGCGACCAAGATAGAGTTCATCTGCCTGATGGTCAGACCATAGAGAACGCGGAGATACGCATCTACTATCCGGTCGCTAGTAGCCTGGAGGGAACTCTCTCGTACCACACTAAAGTCAAGATTCCAGAGGGAAGTTGGCTGACAGTCCAATTGCAAGTGCCACCAAATGTGGAGCTTCCGGAGGTGTATCATTATGGGGGAGTGATCACGGGCACCCTAGATCTGTCAGCTTTAAGAACGGTAAGCGGAGACTCCTTTCGTCGCTATCTAATGAGCGAAGGATACGAAGCACAGGGTAGCCTTCATAGGGTGTCTCGGTATCATGAGGAGCGCTTTTTCTCACCTCTAAGCTCGATGAGACGCTTGCGCTCCTATCTGATCAATGACTTCAACAAAGCCACATCTCAAGTACTGACGACAAGCGAGCGTGGGCTCATCTTTGCTATCAGCTTGGGTGATCGTAGCTTCCTACCTCGCGAGGTGCAGAGTTCCTTTAGGAGCAGCGGCGTAGCTCATATCTTAGCGGTGAGTGGCTACCATCTCGGGATCGTCTATGCCCTACTTTCGATGGTCCTGACATGGCTACTACCCAAGTATGAACAGCGGAGATGGCGATACGCGACACTGCTGATCGGTCTAATCTTATATACGCTCTTAAGCGGAGCTTCAGTGGCAACTGTGAGGGCACTAACTATGGGTGGACTCGTGCTGCTTTATCGGTTCTTCGATCGTTCTCCAGACGTAGTACAGGTGCTAAGTCTTACGGTACTACTCTTTCTCTTCATCGAACCTTACGCACTCTTTAGTGCCGGTCTCGCTCTTAGCGTTTCTGCGGTTTGGGGCATCCACCTCTTCCTACCTCTCTTTGATCATTACTTGCCTTTAGAGCAACCGATACTGCGGTATCTAGGACGGATCATATACGTCAGCCTTTCGGCTCAGATCGGAGTACTACCTTTCTTGCTATACTACTTCGGCACTGCTAGCTTGGTAGTACTTTGGAGCAATATTCCAATGATCCTACTAAGTAGCATCCTAATTCCCCTTGCATTTATACTCGTGCTCGTCGTTGGCGTTGTTGGGAAGTTACCACTCTTCCTGACCCTAACATTGAAGTGGCTAAGCTGCGGTATGATCGCTATCGCAGATCGCATGGGAGGCGAGTCTTTAGCCTGGTTAAAGCTGGACCTAAACTTCGATCTCCCCCTCCTGATCCTTAGCTATGCGATCCTCCAGAGTGCCTACTGGCTGATCGTTAACTATGCCAATAGACACCACCGAGCTCTCAACGTAGAGCTATTCTAAGTGCAACTCACTGGAGACTAAACCCCCAACGACAGGAGTTCTTGGTAGGTAGGCAGCCTATCCAGGGTTACAGTCTTCTCACCTCCATACCCCACCTTGAAGATCACGAAGTTCTTACCGTTAGTGATGACCAGTACAGGAACGAGCAACACGCTATTGTAGTTAAAGATCTGAGTTACTACCTGATCATTGAGTTTTACACTCGGTGCCTTGTACTCTATCACCATAAGGGGGCGCAACCTAGGATCGAAGACCACCGTATCGCACCTGCGCGACACTTTGCCCACTCTTATAGTGTACTCATTACCAAGACGGCCCCGAGGATACCCCAACTTCTCCACCAAAAAATGCGTGACTGCCTGTCTCACACGCTCCTCAGGTGCATCTGCGACCCAACTCTCCCTTATCGGGTCATAGATCATCTCCCTATCCTCGCTAGTCTTCTCCTCGCTCTTCATACGACAAGACACGATATTTTTCGTTACGTTTGTATAGTGTGAGTAAATCTTAATCCTCCTCTACTGTATGCCCTACACCGATAAGCCTCAAGACGTCCTTCGAGACATCACGCCAAAAAAAGAGCCGTATCCCGTCTACCTTCTAGCCGGGGAGGAAGAATACTTCACCGACAAGATAGAGAAAAAGATTGTCTCTACGTACATGACAGAAGAGGCGTCAGACTTCAACTACACCCTACTCTACGGCAATAGCACTTCAATTCCGGAGATTGTCACAGCAAGTAGCCGTGTGCCGATCATGTCGGATCGCACCATCGTTGTGGTACGAGAAGCACAAGAGTTACTCAAAGGGCAGAGCGATGAAGATCAATCTCTGGGAGCACTGAGTCCCATCATCAAAAATATCAATAAGTACAACATCCTCATCCTATGCTTTAAGCAAAAGAAGCCCAACCGCCGCTCTGCTATCACTAAGTTGATAGAGAAAGTCGGTCTCTATGTAGAGTCGAAGGAGATAAGAGACTACAAGATAGAGCAGTACATCGCACCTCTGGCTGAGACCCATGGACTCCAGCTCACATTCGAAGCCATCAAAGTGGTAGCCGAGCACATAGGCACGGACATACAGAGGATGGATAGTGAGATGGAAAAGCTCGCCACTGCACTCCCTCCCGATCAAAGGCAAAGGGTCACGCAGGAGCATGTACTCAAGTATACAGGCTTGAACAAAGAATACTCCGTCTTCGACCTCCGCAAAGCACTCGCTCAGAAAGACCGCGCACGATCTATGCGGATTGCGATGATGCTAGCTGCCGACGCTCGTCGGACTCCTATCCAGATGATCATCCCAGTACTATTCAGCTACTTTGCCAATCTACTCGTAGCCTTTTACTCACCAGATAGGTCTCAGCAAGGAGTGATGCGGCACCTAGATCTGAAAAACTCCTTTATGGTCAAGGACTATATGGCAGGTCTTCAGCGTTACGGAGCTGGCAAGGTGACACAGATCATCTCCTATCTCAGGTATTGCGATGCTCGGAGCAAGGGGATGTACTCAGACGATGGAGAGCCCGAGGAGATACTCATCGACCTAGTACTATTCATACTAAACTGATCTAAAACCATTATATATCAATAACCTATGAATACAACCTCTGACAAACACCCACTCGCACTATTTCACTACTGTCCCAAGTGTGGGAGCAAGCATTTTGTGGAGAATAATGCCAAGTCAAAGAGGTGTGAGACTTGTGGCTTCATCTATTACCTAAATCCCTCAGCTGCATGCACCTGCTTTATCATGGATAGGACTGGCAACCTCTTAGTCGCTACTCGCAAGTATCCACCTGCAGAAGGCACCTACGACCTACCTGGAGGCTTCGCAGACATAGGTGAGAGCATAGAGGAGACTATGGCTCGAGAAATAATGGAGGAGACTGGCATAGATGTCAATGCAGGCATGAGAGGTGGCATCCACTCACCTCTGAAGTACCTCTTTTCACTGCCCAATACCTACCTCTACTCTGGCTTCGAAATCCCCACCCTAGACTATGTCTTCTATCTTCAAGTAGAGACGCTTGTCCCCTACGTCGGAGAGGGGCACGACGACGTCGCCGAGCTCAGTTCTATCCCACTTAAAGATCTAGACCCGAGCAAGTTTGGACTCGACTCTATCCAAAAAGCTGTCTCTATGGTTATGGAGCAAAGATACTGGTAATCAATCGCTAGAGATAGAGAGCAAAAGTCCTCCTTATACCCGACAATAGCAGTTCACCACAGCACCTCTAGCAGGCACCACCAGGCGGATAGACTTACCTACCTCAAGCGTACTTACACTCTTAGCTGCGGTGAATAGCTCCTCGACCCTCCATACCGTATCATCTGGGATATGAAGGATCTCAAACGCATGCTCCGGTATAGAGATATCGGCAGTAGCCACCTCATCCGAGAAGTTAGCCACAACCAGCGATACCTCACCCTCCGCACTACGCAAAAAGGCATATAGGGAGTCAGGGAGATTAGGATTGGCATACATAAGGTCAAAGAAACCGCCCTCGACAATACTCCGCCTTTGGATGGCAAACGTCAGAATACTCTGGTACCTCTCTCTCAGAGCTTGCTGTGTCTCCGACAGCTCTTTACCAGTGTAGTCACGCTCCTTTCCAGCCCACGAAATCATACTATCCAAGCTCCAATAGTCAAAGATCGTAGTGCGACCGTCACGCCCTGAGAAGCCCTCCTCATCCATACCCCGCTCCCCCAGCTCCTGACCAAAGTATACGAGCAATGGCGAAGTACTAATCAGACTGCTCACAACCACGGCAGGTAGTGCACGCACCCCCTCACCTACGATAAAGTCCGAAGCAAGTCTCTGCTCATCATGATTTTCCATAAAGTTAAGCATCCTACTCCTAAGGCCATCATCCAGCGCTTGCCAAGCCTTGGTGATGCTCCTAGCACTCCGCTCGCCCTTAAGCACACCGATCAAGTGGTCATAGAGCCCTACTTTATCATAGAGATAGTCGAAGCCCGCATCCACATAGGTATGGTAGAGCGCAGGCCGGTAGACCTCAGCTATGAAAATTATTTCAGGAAAGCTACCCTTTACCTGAGTGATAGCCCACTGCCAAAAGGCTGGAGGTACCATCTCCGCCATATCGCAGCGAAAGCCATCTACACCTCGAGACGCCCAGAAGGTCAAGATCTCAACCATCTTCCGCCAGGTATTAGGTATAGGCTCAAAGTGCGTTTGCCTACCATTAAGGTAGTCAACCCCATAATTGAGCTTAACAGTTTCGTACCAATCATTTACGCTAGGCGCAGCAGTAAAAGAGTCATTACCGGTCGCTTTAGCAGGATATTCATAGTAATCATTCAGTTCCAAGTGCTGTTGACCAGCAGGGAGTTGCAAAGACTCAAAAGGGAGATAGTAGAAGTTATTTTTAGACGAAAACGCCCTTGTAGTATCATCACCTGCACCAAAGTCTCGCACATGACTGGGACGGCTATCAGAGCGGTACTGCCTCGCTACATGGTTGGGCACAAAGTCAATGATCACCCCCAACCCCGCCTCATGAGTACGGATGACCAAGTCATCAAACTCCTCCTGACGCATCTCAACATTATCCACCAGCGCAGGGGCGACATCATAATAATCCTTGATCGCATAGGGCGAGCCCGCCTCACCCTTGACAATAGCACCGTGATCATGACCAATCCCAGGGAAATCAGACTTAGTGGCATGCTCTATCACACCCGTATACCAAATATGCGTACAGCCCAGCTCTCCTATAGATAGCAATGCCTTACGATTAAAGTCCGACAGATGCCCCGACCCATTCTCCTCAAGCGTACCATGGGGTCTCCGCGTTTTATTCGAATTGCCAAAAAGACGTGGCAACACCTGATAAATAGATATTTTACCTCTCTTTCTAAAGATCTTTTGTTTCATAGCGTCCCAAATTCACCACCATTTAACACCTCACTCATCCTTAGTCGTAAGATAGCACTTTTTAGACAAAACTGACGTCTAGACGGCTCTAAATAAAACACATCAATACACAAAAAAAACCTCTAACAACCATCATCAAAATAGCCCGCCCCCCACTGCGGGTCATCTCAAAGACCAGTACAACGATCACAAAGTTCCACTCCATTCTGATGCAAGATGGCAAGAGACGCAAATCCGACCTCCGAACTTAAAAAATCTAAGTTCCCAACTTAGGTGCATCGAAGTTCGGAACTTCGACAACTCTAAGTTCCCAACTAAAATTGAGCGAAGTTCGGATGTCAATAATTTCTATTGCTGTTGTGGATTTTGTACAAGTGTCAGGTTCTTCTTTCTGAATGTAGTGTGCTCCCAAGATTTATAAGGGTATATGGATATATTATTGTGTGGCCCCCTCACGTCCTCTTGTGGTAGCTTATGACCGACCAACCACTCAAGACAATGGCAAAGCCAAGCAGTGCCAGTAGGTCAGGGAGTATATCGAGAAGACCCGCTTTATTGAGGTAGATCATCCTCACCGTCCTCGTTACATAGGTGTATGGATTGCTATAGGCTATCACTTTTGCCCATGTCGGCATACTTGAAACGGGGGAAAACATGCCACTCAATAGCGTCATGACGAGCACCACAAATACGATTACAAAACTTGCTTGCTGGAGGGTCTCGGAGTAGTTTGATACGATAATCCCCATCCCCGATATGGAGATCACGAAGATAATTGCTGAGAAAAATAGCTCAAATAAGCGCCCTGTCGGCCACTGACCAAAGACCCAATAGGCAAATGCTACCGATATGACCATGACGATCATCCCTATGATCCAGTAAGGGATCAGCTTGGATAGGATGAAGTAAAACTTATTGATTGGCGTCACATTGATCTGGTGGATCGTGCCTTTTTCCTTCTCTAGGATGATATTCAGCGCAGGCAAGATGCCGCATATCATGGTAAGGGTCAGTATGATAAAACTAGGGACGGCATAATTCTTATAGTCTAGAGTCGGGTTGAACAAGAACTGAGGTCTTAGCTCTGCCTGAGGGAGCGTTGCGAGCTTCTGCATCTCCTCTCTTGAGAGTGTCGAGATGAGCTCTTCGCGCACCTCATTTGAGAAGTCTGAGATGATCTTATTGAGATAGTTGCTCCCCAGCAGTCCGACCGTACCATTGACAGAGTTGACAGCCACACCTACCTCTGCTCCCTTACTATTCACCAGGTCACTCTCAAAGCTCTGTGGGATCTCTAGCAACATCTCAGAATCATTCATCTCTATCCCATCCATTGCTGTCTCATAGTCGAAAGTGGTACCCACCAGCGTAAACTGCTGTGAAGCAGCTATTTTACTTATTAGTCGTCGGGAGTAGGTGCTTTGTGAGTGGTCTATGATCTCAATCTTAACATTCTTGACCTGAAAGTCAATGGCAAAGGGGAGAAACCCTATCATCAGCATCGGGAAGAAGAGAATTAAGAACACCAGCAACGGGTTCCTAACTATCTGCTTAAACTCCTTCTCTATCAAAAACTTAAGGGCACGCATCAGAGACGTCGTTTTGTAGTTAGTAGTGTGACACCAAAGAGGGAAAGCATCATACCCACAAGTATCACTACCTCCTGCCATATAGCCACAAAGCCCTGCCCTTGGATCATTACCTTGCGCACAGCTGAGATATACCATCGTGCTGGCGTGAGGTATGATGCGATCTGGAGCGCGGTAGGCATGTTATTGACAGGGAAGAGCATACCGGAGAGGATGATCGTCGGCACCATGATGGTGATGGCTGAGATGAATACAGCATTGATCTGCACATCGACAAGGTTGGAGATAGCCAAGCCGAGTGCCAGAGAGAGCAGGATAAAAATAGTAGAGACCAGCATGAAGAGGAGGAAGCTCCCCTGCATGGGCACCTTTAGGACATAGATACTAAGGAGGAGGATCGTAACAAGATTGAGGAAGGAAAAGACCAGGTAAGGGACCGTCTTTGCCAATATCATCGTGAGCGGCTCTAGTGGTGATGCTAGTAGTACCTCCATAGTGCCACGCTCCTTCTCTCGTACTATAGAGACAGAGGTGAGCATCGTGGAGATGATCATGAATACCAAGCCCATAATCCCCGGGACATAGAGAAAGGTTGATCGCATCTCAGGGTTAAAGAGCATCCGGGTCTCGGTAGTGATCTGGAAGGGTAGCGACTCTATGCCTGCCTCTGTGAGCACTCGCTCCATCACGATAGCGGTGATGTAGTCCTGGACAATGGTAGCTCGATTGGGCTCAGACCCATTGATCAGCACTTGCAGGGTGGCATCTTGACCCTTCGCCACCTCCTCTAAAAAGCTGGGATCCATTACAATGACCGCGTCCAGAGCACCCCGCTTCAGCATTTCACTTAGCTCATCCAGGTCATACGAGATACCCTTGTAGGTAAAGTATTGATTGCGATCTAGTTTCTCTCCAATATCTATGATAAAGTCATTATTCTCAGGTGTATAGATAGCAGTTCGTATGTCTGTGACCTCCATATTGAGGGCAAAGCCAAAGAGTAGTACCATGGCTATAGGCATGCCAATGATGAAGCGGAGCGTCCACTTATCTCTAGGGATGTGCAAGAATTCTTTCTTAACAAAGGCTAGAAACTGCTTCATACTTTACTCCTTACTTCGTAGATCTATTCTTGCGGGTTAGACTGCGGAAGACCTCATCCATCGTAGTGGCAGAGCACATAGACTTCAAGTTGGTAGGCGTGTCAAGCGCTTCGATGCGTCCGCTATCCATGATCGAGACCCGGTCGCAATACTCAGCCTCATCCATGTAGTGCGTAGTGACAAAGACGGTGATTCCACTCTCAGCTGCCTCGTAGATCATCTCCCAAAACTGGCGTCTCATAGCTGGATCCACCCCCCCAGTAGGCTCGTCGAGAAAGACTAGCTTGGGATCGTGGAGGATGGCTATAGAGAATGCCAACTTTTGCTTCCAGCCAAGTGGGAGGGCACTTACTAGCGTGTTGCGCTCACTCTGGAAGTCAAGTTTACTTAGTAGTTCATCAGTCTTTTGCCTTATTTCCCTACTATTCAAGCCATAGACACCACCAAAGAAGCGGATATTCTCCCACACCCGAAGGTCCTCATAGAGCGAGAAGTTCTGGCTCATGTAGCCAATCTTCTGCTTGATCGACTCGTATTCTTTGTAAATATCATAGCCAGCAATCCTAGCCACTCCTGAGGTGGGCAGGCTGATGCCACATAGGATCTTTATGGCAGTCGTCTTGCCAGCACCGTTGGCTCCAAGGAAGCCAAAGATCTCCCCCTTGTACACATCGAAGCTGATATGATCTACAGCTGTAAAACTGCCAAACTTCTTGGTCAGTTCTCGCACCTCTATTACCTTCTCAGCTTTCATGTTGCTTTGCTATCAGTGCCATAAAGGCATCCTCAATGGTTGGTGTGATCGGGTAGACCTGAGCGTCACCTCCGATATCCTCTTGTAACCTAGTGGTAGAGACGTCGGGCTCCACTGTGACATGAATCTTATCTCCAAAGGCAAAGCTGGTCTTGATATACTTCAATTGCCTTAATCGCCGCAAATGCTCTGCTACAGAGCTACTTTCGATTGCCCACAAGGTCTCGCTATAGCGCTGGAGGATCTTCTCAGGGGTGTCGTACTCTAGGATACTCCCCTCCATGATTAGAGCTATCTGATCACAACGGCTTGCTTCATCCATATACGCTGTTGAGACCAATATGGTGATGCCTTGGTTCTTCAACGTCCCTAAGATGTCCCAAAACTCCTTTCTAGAGACAGGATCGACCCCAGTAGTGGGCTCATCGAGGATCAGTACCGTGGGCTTATGGATTAGAGCACAACAGAGGGCGAGCTTCTGCTTCATGCCACCAGAGAGGGCACCGGCTCTACGATCCTTAAAGGGCTCTAACTGCTGGTATATCTCCTTGATCAAGTGATAGTTCTTCCGAATCGATGTACCGAAGATCGTAGCGAAGAACTCTAGATTTTCCTGCACACTAAGGTCTTCGTAGAGGGAGAACTTGCCAGGCATATAGCCAATGATCTTACGGACTTCCCGGTATTTCTTGACAACATTTAGCCCATTGACTGTAGCTACACCTGCATCCGGTAGAAGCAGAGAAGCCAGAATCCGGAATAAAGAGCTCTTGCCAGCACCATCAGGACCTATGACCCCGAAGATATCAGACTCTCGAACACTAAAGGTAACACCCTTTAGTGCAGGGACTTTACCCTTCTGATAACTCTTGTATAGCTCCTTGACCTCTATCATTACTACTCCTCGTGCAGGACCACCTCGCCGTACATTCCTATCTTGATGTAGCCATCATTCTCAACGCGTATCTTAGTGGCATACACAAGATTAGCACGCTCATCCTCCGTTTGCACAGCCTTGGGGGTAAACTCCGCCTTATCTGAGATCCATTGCAGGCTCCCCTCGTAGCTCCTCTTACCTCCCTCACCATCATCGATACGCACCTCCACGGTGTCACCTAGTTTGAGCTGTGCCACTTGATCGTAGGTTAGGTAGGCTCGAAGATCAAGGAGATCAATATCTGCGACCTTGAAGAGTGGTGCACCCATTGTAGCCAACTCCCCTACCCGCTTGTACTGCTGGAGCACCACTCCACTGATTGGGCTCGTGATGATGCTTTTACGGATCTGCTCTTCGATCTGTGTCACCTGTATCTCGACAGCACTCGACTGGGCAGTGATGCTTGCAGTACTCTTACTCAGGGTTGAAGAGTGACTCTGCAGTTGGCTTTCTACCAGCCGGATCTGATTGTCTATGTCATCCAATTGTTTCTGCGTCGCGACTTCAGCCGCAAGAAGTTGAGCTACACGCTCGCGCTCAGTGCGAAGAGTATTGAGTTGCTCTCTCAGAGAGGAGAGCTGGACATCAATGTCGGGGCGCTGTACTTGTATCCCTCGATTATTGGCAAGGAGAGCTGCCTTTTGGAGGTATAGCTGGGTCGTGTCGACAAGACCTACCTCTTGACCTGCTTGCAAGCGACTTCCTTCTTCCAGGTCCAAAGCCAATATCTCTCCATTTGCTTGGGCAGATACTAAGACCTCTCTCGCCTCAAATACGCCAGTGGCATCGTAGTCATCCCCACTATTGGAACACGATGTGATGGTGACAGCTAACGATACTAGGAGAGTAGTTATAAGGGGTAATCTATTTATATTCATTGCTATAAGAGTTTTAGCTCGTACTGAGCTTTCAAGTATTGAAGTCGGTGAAGGATCTCAGTCTGCCGTGCTGAGTTGTACTGTGTTAGCTTTTGCAAGAATTCGAGTTGGCTCAAAGTGCCATTATCCAACTGTACCTCAGCTCTTTGTTTGATCTTCTCTAGCAATTGGGTGATCTCTCTGTCTTTCTCTAACAAAAGCCGATATTGATCGATCTCTTTCTCCTTTTTCTGGCGAGCTACAGAGATCTCCTGATGGAAGGCTTGTCTCTTGAGATCAATGAGTTGAAGTTGCTTATTTCTTTGCTTCTGCTCCGCACTGTAGTTGTAGAACTCTCCCAACTGCCATTTGAACTGGATACCACCGATGAAGATCGGTTGCCAGTCGGGATCGAACATATTCAACCCAGGCTTGCCATATCCACCTCTAGCAAATAAGGCAATGGCAGGCAGGAGCTTACTCGTGTATTGTTGCCACTCTGCCTGAAGGACACGCTCCTGACCGTTGATTAGTGCAATCTGTGGATGATTGTCGTAAGTGCCATCCGCCTGTGGAAGAGGAGTAGGCTCCACTGGTACGATATCCAGAGGTAACTCCCTACCCATGTAAAGAGACAGAGCCTCGATTAGGGCAGCACGGTTGGCTTCGATCTGCTCTAACTGCTGATCTGCCCTAAGCAGCTCTATCTGTACCTCATCGAGATCATTCTGACTCGCTGTGCCTGAGCTCATTGCACTCGTAACCCGCTCCTTTTGTCTTCCAAGCTCCTCAATAAGTAAGCTCTGAAGCTCCCTTTGGGCGTCAGTGATAAGCAAACCAAAGTATACGGTATAGACACGCTGTTGGAGATCACGTATTTGAACCTCTATCTGACGGACCTGCTGCTCGGACTCTGCTCCAACTCTCTTACGTGCTGCAGCTACTTGCCCCCCGTCCCAGATAAGTTGAGACGCCTCTATCAAAGCCTGGTATTGGTCCTTAGGAATCACTGGAAAGACGAACATATCAGCAGGGTTAGGGATAGCCCCATTTGGTGGCAATTGTCCACTAGATGGTGCTTCCTTGGTTTCGAAGGATATCTCAGGA
>JAUNLH010000027.1:4648-9063 GCA_030532365.1 Porphyromonas sp. | reverse complement strand
GTAAATAGGCGTTTGTCAGTGCACTGAGTGTCGACTGTCCTATCTCTTGGATGATGAGCCTCTGAGCATCAAGCGGGTAGTGTGCGCGTGTCACACGCCATACTTCTTCAAGAGTTATCTGCTGTTGTGCGTATAGAGACGTACTACAACAGAGAAGTAGCATGATGGTTCCTCCTAACTCAATCCATTTTTTCATAGTTGCCATTTACCACAAATATCGTTCACTTTTCCCAGGTTACAGAAAGTCACTCTCAAAGATAACAGAAAGCCGCCTCTTATCCAAGAGATACTAATATGAGTCGATTAGGTATTATGGTGGAGGAGCATACCAGGCAAGGCTCTGCATCACCTCTTGCGAAACATTTATTATTTCATTATTTTGCCACTGACGTCAGCCTGATATAAGGCAAGATAGGCATGAAAGTATAAAGAACATCTCGAGATAGCTAAATGGATCATTCATCTCCACTCGCCGAACGTATGCGCCCAACCTCTCTTGAGGGTTATGTTGGGCAAAAACATCTAGTAGCCACAGGTGCTCCCATATGGGAGATGCTGGAGAGTAGGCTGTTGCGCTCCTTTATCCTCTGGGGTCCACCGGGTGTAGGGAAGACCACTCTAGCACAGATCATAGCAGAAGAGATGGGAGTTCCCTTTTACACGCTAAGTGCTGTCAACTCAGGAGTTAAGGATGTGCGGGAGGTGATACAACGTGCGGAGGAGAGTCGTCGTTCGCTATTCAGTTCGACTGACATCCCGATACTCTTCATCGATGAGATCCACCGCTTTAGTAAGTCACAACAAGACTCGCTACTGCACGCAGTAGAGAAAGGGAGTATCATACTCATAGGAGCAACAACGGAAAACCCATCTTTTGAAGTGATACGTCCCCTACTATCGAGATGCAGAGTTTTTGTATTGAAGTCACTCAGCAAGGATGATCTTGATGAATTGCTCAAGAGGACGATCGCCGAGGATCCGGTGATGAAAGAGTATCACTTCGATGTGCAGGAAACGGATGCTCTCTTTGCCGCAAGTGGCGGAGATGCTCGTAAACTTCTGAATATCATCGAGCTCCTAGCACTCTCAGCTGAAGCACATGGCAACAAGAAGGTGACCATTAGTGATGAGATAGTTGCAAACCTGATCCAACAGAGCCCCGCTGTCTATGACAAGGGAGGAGAGATGCACTACGACATCATCTCTGCTTTTATCAAGAGTGTCCGGGGCTCGGATCCTGACGCCGCCCTCTATTGGCTAGCAAGGATGGTAGAAGGAGGGGAAGATCCTAAGTTTATCGCGAGACGGCTCATCATCCTAGCTGCTGAAGACATAGGTCTGGCTAAACCTAATGCTCTGCTCATAGCTGAAGCTACCTTTCAAGCTATTGAGAGAATCGGATGGCCAGAAGGGCGCATTCCTCTTGCTGAGACAACGATCTACCTAGCTTGCAGTCCTAAAAGTAACTCGGCCTATAAGGCGATCGACAGAGCTATCGATCTCGTACGCAAGTCACCTCCATATCCAGTGCCTATACACCTCCGCAACGCTCCGACAGAGCTCATGGAGGAGCTCGGATATGGTGCAGAGTACATCTACCCTCATGACCATCACGGACACTACGTTCCGCAGGACTACCTGCCAGAGCAGATACAAGGCTCGAAGTTCTGGCAATCAGCTGAGAATGCCCAAGAGATGCGACTACTAGCTAACCTGAGAGAGATGTCTGAGCCTTACCAAACCGGAAATGAAGAGAAAAAGTTGTAATAAAACAACTTACCCCACTTCAAACTCATATTTTGACTAGATTTGCCACTGAACCTTATAGTTCGAAACTACACACTTAATAACTTACACTTTTTAAGAGATGAAGAAGCACAACTTTTACGCAGGACCCTCAATACTTAATGAGGATGTCATCAAGGAGTCCATCAAAGCAGTAGAAAACTTCGCTGGTACTGGTCTTTCTATTCTAGAGGTATCACACCGAAGCAAGGAGTTTGTAGCCGTCGTAGACGAGGCTGTAGCTCTCTTCAAGGAGCTTCTAGACATACCTGAGACTCACGAAGTGATATTCATGGGAGGTGGTGCGAGCTTACAGTTCTACATGGGAGCTCTTAACTTCCTTAAGACAAAGGCTGCTTATCTAGACACCGGCACGTGGGCAAACAAGGCAATCAAAGAAGCCAAGCGCGTAGGTGAGGTAATAGTAGTTGGTAGCTCCAAGGATGATACCTACACGTATATCCCTGAGTACATTGTACCCGAAGACGTGGATTACTTCCACTACACCTCAAACAACACCATCTACGGTACTGAGATTCACCACGATCCTGATGTAAAGGTACCACTGATCTGTGATATGTCTTCAGACATATTCTCTCGCCCTGTAGACGTCTCTAAGTACGACCTGATCTATGGTGGAGCTCAGAAGAACCTCGCTCCTGCAGGTGTCACATTTGCCATCGTTCGCAAGGACGCAGTTGAGAAGGTAGACCGCGATCTTCCAACCATGCTCAACTATCAGACTCATATCTCCAAGGGCAGCATGTTCAACACTCCTCCTGTATTCCCTATTTACGCAGCACTTATGACACTACGCTGGTACAAAGAGCTTGGTGGGGTTGAGGCTATCCGTAAGGTAAATGAGGAGAAGGCAAACATCCTGTACGACGCTATCGACTCAAGTAAGATCTTCCGCGGAACTGCACGCAAACAAGACCGCTCACTCATGAACATCTGCTTCGTAATGAAAGATGAATACAAGGAGAAAGAAGCTGACTTCCTAGCATACGCAACCGAGCGCGGAATGATCGGCATCAAGGGTCACCGCTCTGTTGGTGGCTTCAGAGCTTCTACATACAATGCGCTTCCAACTGACAGCGTACGTGCACTTGTCGAGACCATGCAAAAATTCGAAAAGAACCTCTAATCACAGACAATACAATGGCTAATAAAAGGATATTAGTAGCTACAGAAAAACCATTTGCTCCAGCAGCAGTAGAGCAAATACGTAGCATCGCAGAGGAGAACGGTTTTGAGCTTAAACTCCTCGAGAAGTACACAGAGAAGTCACAGTTACTGGAGGCTGTAGCTGACGTAGCAGCACTGATCGTCCGAAGCGACAAGATTGATGAAGAGGTACTTAAGGCTGGTAAGGAGCTAAAGGTAGTTGTTCGTGCCGGTGCTGGATACGACAACATTGATACTAAGGCTGCTACAGAGCTTGGGATTTGCGTTCAGAACACCCCTGGTCAAAACTCCAACGCAGTTGCAGAGCTGGTATTCGCTCTCCTTCTTTACCACATGCGCAAGCACTTCACAGGTAAGAGTGGTAGTGAGCTGATGGGCAAGAGGTTTGGTATCATGTCCTATGGCAATATTGGGCACAACGCTGCACGCATTGCCAAGGGTTTTGGCATGGAGGTATATGGATTCCAAAGACTTACTCCAGTTAACTATGCAATTAAGGACGGCTTTAAGTTCTTCAACGATCGCAAACTGATGTTTAGCCTTTGCGACATCATGATGATCGCAATGCCCTCAGCACCCAATACTAAGGGTATGATCAACTACGACCTGATGAGCCAGATGCCAGAAAATGCTATCTTGGTAAATATCGCACGCAAAGACCTGATCAACGAGGATGATCTAGTCCGCATCCTTGAGGAGCGCCCAGACATCACCTACCTCACAGACCTCAAGCCAGACCGCGAGAGTGAGATCCTAGAGAGGTTCCCTGATCAGTACTTCTCTACCGACAAGAAGCTAGGAGCACAGACCGCAGAGGCTAACATAAACGCAGGTCTTGCAGCTACCAAACAAATCTGCACCTTCTTGCAGACTGGTCAGGCGAGATACCGTGTTAACTAATGCCTTAGTGGTGTGTTAACTCATATGATTAGACACTAATCGTCAATCTAGGCAAGGAGTGCATTCATAGCCACATACTATGGATGCACTTCATTTGTCAAATAACCGATTGACTCATAAACGATTAAACAAATAATACAATCATGATCGTAAAACCATTTAGAGGCTACCGCCCACCTAAAGACCTTGTAACTCAGGTTGTTTCACGTCCATACGATGTCTTGACCAGCGAAGAGGCTAGAGCCGAGAGCGAAGGCAACGAGAAGTCACTCTACCACATCATTCTCCCTGAGATCAACTTCCCTCCAGGCAAGGATCCACACGATGAGGATGTGTACCAAGAGGCAACGCGACAATTCAAGAAGTCCAAAGATAATGGTTGGCTAGTGCAAGACGAGAAGCCCTGCTACTACATCTACGCTCAGACTATGGATGGACGCACGCAGTACGGCATCGTCGTAGGAGCACACGTCCAAGACTATATGACTGGTAAGATCAAGAAGCACGAGCTTACCCGCAAGGATAAAGAGGAAGACCGTATG
>JAUNLH010000027.1:0-4638 GCA_030532365.1 Porphyromonas sp. | reverse complement strand
CAATAACGCCAAAATCGAGCCGGTGATTTTCACCTTCCATGATAAAGATAATCTCCAAGCCATTATCGACAGATATAAGGCTACTACTCCGGAGTACGACTTCGTAGCCAAGGAGGATGGATTTGGGCATACGTTCTGGGTCATCACTGACGACGCAGACATCTCAGCCATCACAGAGGCGTTCTCCGAAATCCCAGCCATGTATATAGCTGACGGTCACCACCGTTCTGCTGCAGCAGCCCTTGTAGGTGCAGAAAAGGCAGAGCAAAACCCCAACCACACAGGGGAGGAAGAATACAACTACTTCATGGCTGTATGCTTCCCCGCCAGCCACCTCCACATCCTTGACTACAACAGGGTTGTAAAGGACCTTAACGGTCTCACTGACGAGGAGTTCCTAGCAAAAATAGGAGAGAACTTTGTGGTAGAGGAGAAAGGCACAGAGATCTATAAGCCCAATAAGCTACACAACTTCTCTCTCTATCTATCTGGCAAGTGGTATTCCCTCACAGCCAAGCCTAGCACCTACGATGATAATAATCCTATTGGTGTACTGGATGTTACGATCTCAAGCAACCTCATCCTACGCGACATCCTGGACATCCAAGATCTCCGTACCAGTAAGCGTATAGACTTCGTAGGCGGGATCAGAGGTCTCGGAGAGCTCAAGAGAAGAGTCGACAGCGGAGAAATGAAGGTTGCACTAGCCCTCCATCCCGTCTCTATGGATCAGCTGCTCAACATATCAGACACAGGCAATATCATGCCTCCAAAGACTACATGGTTTGAGCCGAAGCTACGATCTGGACTTGTTATTCACTCATTATCAGACGACGAATAAGATACATCAGATATATAATACAACTACCCTTATGAATTCAACGAATAATCGCATCGAAAGTGATTTACTTGGAGAAATGTCCATCTCAAATGAGCACCTGTATGGTGTTCAGACTCAGAGGGCTCTGGACAATTTCCAGTTTTCTCCGTTCAAAATAAGTACTTACCCCCACTTTATAGAAGCCCTTGCCATCACTAAGCAAGCTGCAGCCCGTGCCAATCACAAGCTCGGTATGCTCTCTGACGCACTTGCTAAGGCGATCGATCAGGCATGTGAAGAGCTACTCGCCGGTAAGTACCACGATCATTTTCCTGTCGATATGATCCAGGGTGGAGCAGGCACCTCGACCAATATGAATGCCAACGAGGTGATTGCTAACCTAGCCCTTGAGATCATGGGGCACGAGCGTGGGGAGTACAAGTACTGCTCACCTAATGATCATGTCAACCTATCGCAGTCTACCAATGATGCCTATCCTACAGCTGCTCACTTGGGTCTTTACAAGGCTCATGTGATGATGCTGCCGCACCTAGAAGAGCTGATCAAGGCATTTAGAGAGAAGGGAGAGGAGTTTAAGGATATGCTCAAGATGGGGCGTACACAGCTCCAAGATGCCGTACCGATGACCTTCGGACAGACCTTCAATGGCTTTGCATCTATCCTAGAAGAGGAGATCCCCAACCTACAACACGCTGCTAAGCAGCTACTTGTAGTCAATATGGGCTCGACCGCTATCGGCACAGGTATCTGCTCACAGCCAGGATACAGTCAAGCATGTGTAGAGGCACTCTCCGACATCACTGGATGGGAGGTAACCCTTGCACACGACCTGATAGGGGCTACCTCTGATACCTCACACCTCATCGGTTACTCTCAGTCACTCAAGCGATTGGCTGTCAAGCTAAGCAAGATCAGTAATGACCTTCGTCTCCTCTCCAGCGGTCCACGTACAGGTCTAGGAGAGATGAAGCTACCAGCCCGCCAGCCAGGTTCGAGCATCATGCCTGGTAAGGTAAATCCCGTCATACCAGAGGTTGTCACTCAGATAGCGATGAAGGTGATCGGTAACGATGTCACAGTAACCATGGCAGGAGAGGCATCTCAGCTTGAGCTAAATGCCATGGAGCCTATCATGGTACAGTGTTGCTTCGAGAGCTCGCACTACATCGTGCAGGCAATGGATACCCTCCGCACGCTCTGCGTAGAAGGGATAGAGATCAATGCTGAGAAAGCACTCGAAGATGTCCACAACAGCCTAAGTATCGTCACAGCTCTCAACCCCTTTATTGGGTACAAAAACTCCACCAAGATAGCTAAGGAGGCCGTTGCTACTGGTAAGAGCATCGTAGAGTTGGTACTAGAGCATGGTATCCTATCCAAGGAGCAGCTCGACATCATACTAGCACCAGAGAATCTCATACATCCTGTACAGTTGGATATCAAGCCACTAAAGGACATGCAGTAGATCTCTGACTATTAAATACGAAAGCCCCCTGCTCTGAAACTTCAGCGCAGGGGGCTTTACTTATCTATTTATGAGGTTATCCTCTTACTTAAGATGAGGGTTCACCTTACCCCAGTCCTCAATAGCAGGTAGGATACCCATTGCAATGGTCTGATCACGAAGATCGCAGAGGTGCTTGTAGCTAGCATCCAGCTCAGCAATCTCCTCAGCAGTACCTCTCACCTCGTGTACTATTGTACCCTCAGGAGTGATATCGCTCTCCATTGCCATCATGATGTGGTCGTACTTATCGTTGGATACATAAGAGCCTGCAGGCCAGCGGAACTTCTCACCACCCATAGCCGCACGAATCATCTCTACTGAGATGTATGCTGGGCTTTGGAATGAGCTGCGCCCTCTTAGCTTGATGATATTAGCACCACCCTTAGTAGTTCTAGTCTTGATCTCCTCCCAGTCAGCCATAGGTAGCTTATCAGTACCAAGCAGCTCCGTTAGTGGAGTGCCATCTACCTTAACCTCAGAGGCAAATACGGCCATCTGCTCACCGTGACCACCTAGTGTGCGTGCGCCAGTCACATGATCCTGCTCTACACCGAAGTACTTAGCGAGCTCGCTCTGGAGGCGAGTACTATCGAGTGCTGCAAGAGTAGTCACACGACCTGGCTCGATACCGGCATGAACCATAGTCACAAGACCGGTGATATCTGCAGGGTTAAAGATAATGGTCACGTGCTTCACATCTGGGCAGTAAGCCTTGATGTTCTCACCCAACTCCTTAGCGATCTGAGCGTTACCCTTCAGCAGATCCTCACGAGTCATACCATCCTTACGAGGTGCGCCACCAGAAGAGATGATAAACTTTGCACCTGTCAGTGCTTCCTTGATATCAGTGGTGAAGGTCAGATTAAGTCCCTCAAAGCCACAGTGGCGGATCTCCTCAGCTACACCCTCCAGACCTGGGCCGTATGGGTCGTAAAGACATAAGTTAGGTGTCAGTCTCATCATAGCAGCAGTCTGAGCCATGTTTGAGCCAATCATGCCGCCACCTCCTAAGATTACCAGCTTGTCGTTTGTTAGAAAACTCATTGTATAAATCTCTATAATGAATGAATAAATGTCCTCCGTGTCATCTCCATACACTCCCACGGAGCTACTGGATCAACAGCACCACAAAGTTAATAAGGAAAAGTCTAAAAAAGTAGTATTTCGATAAATATTTCATCATTTGTTGCCAAATATGATTTAGCAAAGGTCAAGACCCAGCTCTACCTCCTTACCAACTCCACCATTACAGGGTTGTGATCAGAGAGATAAACCTTATCGGCATGATCCTCCTCATCAAAGCAAGTGTAAGAGATTGGGCTCCACGCACCTTGGTATAGGATGTAGTCAATACGCTCTCGACGGGCCACAGGTAGCTCTCCAAAATCATGAAACGTCCAGGACGCCCCTACCCTCTTAGGTGCCATCTCAAAGCTATCGTAGAGAAATCCCTCTACCTGAGGGTTCTTAATCTGTCTTACCGGAGCTGACTCTGGAGGGAGGTTAAAGTCGCCCGTCACCACCACGGGATAGTCGGCTTGCCACTCCTTGACCCTCTCTTGGATCAGCGCTGCACTATTGATGCGGGCTATGTCACCTACATGGTCAAAGTGGGTATTGAGCATGAAGAATAGGCTATCGCTCTGTAGATCCTTAAAGAGCCCCCAGGTAGCAATCCTCTCCAGGGCTGCATCCCAGCCTACACTAGCCACAGCCTCAGGCGTCTCTGATAGCCAGAAGTATCCGCCATCTACGAGCTCGACCCTCTCCTTATTATAAAAGATAGGAGAGTACTCCCCAGCCTCCTTACCGTCCTCACGACCTACCCCGATATAGCCATAGGTGGGCAAGATAGAGAGCATATCATCAAGCTGATTTTTCAACACCTCTTGGGCGCCTATAAGATCGGGGTGCTCCTCGTCCAAGAAGGCCTCCACACGTCCTAGTCGTTCGGACCACCTATTGATCCCATCCGACTGATTGTCATAGCGGATGTTATAAGTCATGACGCGAAGTGGGTCACTGGCTTTCGCCTGCTTCTGGCAACTAGCCCATAGAGTGAGAGCACTGATACTTAATACTACCCCCAAAACACCATAAATCTTCTTTAGTCTCATCATCTTCGATCTTTCTATTATCTATTTGAAATACACGGACTCAATATCGTAGCACAAAGATAATAAATCGCATACACAAAGTAGATCTATACCGAGACTTAAGGAGGAAATCAAAGACACCCGAACTCAGAAAATCTAAGTTGGGAACTTAGGCGCATCGAAGTTCCCAACTT
>JAUNLH010000026.1:12160-24604 GCA_030532365.1 Porphyromonas sp. | reverse complement strand
CTTGTGTTTCCACTATTCCTTGTACTGATCTCCGCGGTTTCTAGTAAGACAGTGCTCTGGATCTCAGGAGCCCTCTTTATACTTTATAGACTGTTAGTTATATGGCTGTCAGTGCGGATCTTTCCTGCCAGCCTCTCCTCCCCATTGCATTTAATTTTGTATCTTTGTGCCTTCGAAATAGGTCCCATTTACCTCATGGTGCGTTAGATGATTCGATTGGATCACCCCTGACGTGTTGTGAGTCCTGACTAAGAGATAGTTAGGATAAGAGAGAAGATATATATTCGGATGAGTAAGATAAAACGTATCTTAGTTTCCCAACCTCAGCCAACTCAAGCTAGGTCTCCATATCACCAGTTGGCAGAGGAGTATGGAGTGGAGTTTGTATTCAAGCCTTTCTTTACCATCGAACCCCTGTCACAGAGAGAGTTTCGTGACCAGAAGGTAGACATCCTAGATCACACCGCTATAGTATTCACCTCTCGCATGATGATGAGGCACTTCTTTAATCTACTCAAGGAGCTTCGTATCACTCCACCGGACGATCTCAAGTACTTCTGTAGCAATGAGATGCTAAGCAACAACCTGCAGAAGTTTATCACCGTTAGGAAGCGCAAGGTTTATTACCCTGAAAAGACCGTTAATGGTGGCAGCGATCTCTCAGAGCTGTTGCTTAAGCACTCCAAGGAGGTCTTCTTTATCCCTACTATTGAGGGTAGCCATCATGAGGCGGTCCTAAATGACCTCGACGAAGCCAAAATAGCCTACTCCAAGGCGGATCTGAGCCGTGTTGTTTACACCTCCTTTACAGCAGAGGAGCTGGGTGCATTCGATTTGATCCTTTTCTTCAGCCCCAACGGTGTTGAGTCGCTCTTCCATAGTTTCCCAAAGTATAAGCAGGGTCACCAGCTACTGGGTTGCTTGGGCGAGAAGACCAAGGAGGAGATGGAGAGAAGAGGATTGAAGGTAGGGGTGATGGCACCTACAAAGGACTTCCCTAGTATTACAGCAGCACTAGAGTATAGATTGCAAAACCAATAAGACACAATGCCGGCTCTGCGCCATACGTTTCGAAAGGACGATCGAGTATACTTGAGAGACGATTTAGAGGTACTCTTTACTTCCAAAGAGAGCTTCATCTCGTATCCCTTTAGGGTGGTTCTGCATCGCAAGGGAGGGGAGAAGCAGACCGAGCCGGGCGTGAAAGTGCTAGTCAGTGTCCCGAAGAGAAAGCTGAAGCGTGCAGTGGAGCGCAACCTTATGAAGCGTCGATTTCGAGAGGTCTATCGGAGGGAAAAAGGTGCACTTCAACAGCTTGTTGCGACGAGAGAAGAGACACTCTTGGTGGGGTTTATCTATTTGTCGGATAAGGTCTTGCCCTACAGTGCGGTGGAGCGTTCGGTGGTCAAGGCATTGAGCAAAATTGTGGAGCAATACGAGGAGGAGCGTCATGAGTAAGGAGGTAAAAGGTAGCCTTATATATAGGGTCTTTCGTTGGATCCGCAATGCGCTGGTTTGGTTGTTGTTACAGCCAATCCGCTTTTATCAGAGGTTCATCTCCCCATTCCTGCCTCCGAGTTGTCGTTTTACCCCGACCTGCAGTGCTTATGCCGTCGAAGCGCTAAAGAAGCATGGCCCAATCAAGGGCTTGCTCCTAGCTATCTGGAGGATATTGCGGTGCAACCCTTGGGGAGGCAGTGGGTACGATCCTGTGCCTTAGGAAAGTCAGCTTACCATGCGCGATCGTCCGTTTGTAGATTTCCATACACACCGCAAGGGATGTGAGCGGTACTCCGGTGTGCCTGAGGGCGAGCTATTGATAATTCAGTCGCTATTTTATGGTGAGGAAAAAGCACATCCGCGGGCAGACTTTGTCTCTCTTGGGCTTCATCCGATGCAGAGTGGTGCTCAGGAGTATCTCGATCAGATTAAGACGGATAAAAGGATGGCAATGAGACAGTGGCACGATGCCATTGAGCAAAGCCCCAAGCCCGTCATTGCCATTGGCGAGTGTGGGTGGGATACCCGATCAGATCTAACACTCTTAGAACAAGGAGAGATTGTGGACTTCCTCTTAGAGGTAGCACAGGATGCCTCACTTCCAATCATTTTTCATATAGTCAAGGGGTGGCATCTCCTGCTTGCCCTTAAGAAAGAGCGACCTGACTCTGAAATTCCGTGGATCGTGCATGGGTTTCGGGGCAACCTTGCGCTACAAGATCAGCTGCGCTCGGCTGGCATTTATCTAAGTTATCACCCCCTATACCCTCACGTGGCAAGTGAGGATCTAGAGCATCCTTTACTCTTAGAGTCAGATGATTCGGATGTCGATGTGCGGGACTTTTATAGTGCAGTAGCTGAGAAGTTGAATGTACCACTGTCGCAACTGCGCGAACGATGCTACAGCGACTTTCAAGCCCAAATATTGTACTCTCTTTCATAAGTCCGTTATTCATGCGAGTATCGGAGGTGAGAAAAACGGACCTCCGAACTTAAAAAATCTAAGTTGGGAACTTAGATGTATCGAAGTTCGGAACTTAGGCAACTCTAAGTTCCGGTCTCCGATTAGCTTGACTTCGGAACTTAAATGCGACTCGAACCTAATAGTTTGTTTCTGATAGTAATATTAACCTCTTTTTTACAAGTTAGCTCCCAAAAAATATCAGTGAGGCAATCGCTATCAATAGCTGTATTTCGTTTTATTATACTATTATGTGGTATTTATTCTTTTGTTTCTCAAACTAAAAAGCTACCTTTGGGTAGAGATAAAAATTTATGTACTAATAATTTTGAGGAACATTGAATTATGAGTGATAAGAAAAACAACTCAGGGTGGACTTTCGTGTTAGGCACAGCTATTGGAGCTGCTATTGGTTTTGCTGTTGCCTATCTTTCGGACGATAAGAAGCGTAATAAACTTGTAGACGATGTGGCAGACCAGAGCGCACGCGTGAGGGGTGAGCTTAAGGATGCATACTACGAGAGTATGATCCGTGGTCGTAAGGCTAAGAGAGACTTGTCTCGCTATATGGCTGATGTGCGTGATGATGCAGAAGATCTATATGAGGATATGATGGATAAGGCGCGCAACCTAGGAGGAAAAGCTAAGAAGAGCGTAGAAGATTTAGCCGAATATACAGAGGAGGAGCTTGCAGAGCTGAAAAATGAGGCTCGAGACGAGATGGATAGACTCGCCAAGAACGCCAAGGAAACGACCCAAGAGGTCAAGAAGAAGGCGGAAGACCTAAAGGACAAAGTGGCCGATAGCAAGAAGTAAACGACCTGAAGAGTGCAGGCTCACACTGACACGGTGTCGGTGTGAGTCGGTGCCGTCACTTGACTAAAAGTAATAGGTATGGAGAGTAATAGCCTGACCCCTAAGGGGGTGATCCAAGAGATTATAGCTGAGGCGAGAGCGCTTGGTAAGGCGAAGGTGGAACTCTTAAGACTGAAATTAGTCGAAGAGGGAGCTCCTAAAGTCGGACAGGGTGTCTTCTTCTTTGTCTTTTTTTGCCTAGCAATCTTCTCACTGCTGTTCTTGCTGATATCAGGAGCTACCGCTCTAGCACTCCCTTTTGCTCATAATCCGGTCGTTGTAGAAGCGATCAGGGCATTAGCACTAGGCTTCCTCGTAGCTTTTTTTATCGTTGCAGCCATACTTTTCATACTACTTGTGAGGAAAAAAGCGATAACCAAGGGGCTGGAGAATAAGTTTGCAACCTCTATCTTAGATGCCATTGAGCTGAAAGAGGAGGAGGAAGATGAGAGCGAGCTCTTGAGCAGAGGGAATGAGGTGTTTCTTGATGATATCTCTGGAGAGTAAATTTTGGATCGAATGACTATGCAAAAGAGTGATAAGCCCCAAGATTATAAGCAACGACTCGAGGAGCGACGAGCCCTTCTCCAGACTCGAGCAGATATGAGTCAAGCACACATCGAGCAGAATATCAAGCTACTCGCTGATGAGGCACCAGCTATGCTAAAAGCTGGCATAGCTGAAAAGGTCTCTGAGAGTGGCTCCCGCCTGATGGGGACAATTAACTCCCTTCTGGGCGTTAGAGCGTTACCAGGTCCGTCTAAGCTCATGAACTTTATGGGCAAGGGTAGGAAGAGACGTGGAAGAGAGAGAGCTGAAAAGGGACGGTTTGCCGGCATTCAGAGAAAGCTCAGCTCAGTGATCATCCCCCTCTTCTACACAGTGGGGTTCTCCAAGCTCCTATCTCTGCTGTTGCGAGGTAGTGGTACGCTCATCCGGAGTATTGTGCTGGGTCTCTTTTTTAGAGGAAAAAAGAAAAAGTAAAAAGAGTGTCGTTTTCGTTAGTCTTTAACGTTATATTTTGGTAAGTTTGCACCACATGAAAAAAGGTGTTTGCTTTCTAAAAATATAGGGTAGGGAAGATTGGGAAGATAGATGCTGAATAGGATTTTATTTTTAGATAACATTTACATAGACAAAGAGTTATGACAAAGATTGGTATCAATGGATTTGGACGTATTGGACGTCTAGCCTTCCGTGCAGCAACAAAGAGGGATGACCTCCAGGTCGTTGGGATCAACGATCTGCTACCAGTAGACTACCTAGCATACATGCTTACGTACGACACTATGCATGGTAGGTTTGATGGTGAGGTAAGCTATGATCTCGAGAAGAGCACCATCACTGTTAACGGTAACACCATTCGCTGTACACAAGAGGCAGATCCTGCTAACCTAAAGTGGGGCGACATCTCTGCAGAGTATGTACTTGAGTGCACAGGGCGCTTCCTTACTAAGGACCTAGCTAGCAAGCACATCGAGGCTGGTGCAAAGTACGTAGTGCTTTCAGCTCCTTCTAAGGACGATACCCCAATGTACGTATGCGGTGTAAACGATGATAAGTACGTAAAGGGGACACAGATCGTTAGCAACGCTAGCTGTACAACCAACTGCCTTGCTCCGCTTGCCAAGGTGATCCACGATAAGTTTGGTATTACAGACGGTCTTATGACTACTGTTCACGCTACTACAGCTACACAGAAGACTGTAGATGGCCCTTCTCTAAAGGACTGGCGTGGCGGTCGTGCTGCTGCAGGCAACATCATCCCATCTTCTACCGGTGCAGCTAAGGCTGTAGGTAAGGTGATCCCTGAGCTCAATGGCAAGCTGACTGGTATGAGCTTCAGAGTTCCTACCCTTGACGTTTCCGTCGTAGACCTTACTGTTAACCTCGCTAAGCCAGCTACTTACGAGGAGATCTGCCAGGTAATCAAAGAGGCTGCTGAGGGCTCACACAAGGGTATCATTAAGTACACCGACGAGGATGTAGTATCATCTGACTTCCTAGGCGACACTCACACAAGTATCTTTGATGCAAAGGCAGGTATCGCTCTGACAGATACATTTGTAAAGCTAATATCATGGTACGACAATGAGATTGGCTACTCTAACAAGCTCCTTGACCTTGTAAGCAGAATGGCTAAGATCAACGGATAAGCAAAGCCTCTTAGGCTTCTGTAGATATCTATAAGGGTGCTGTAGTTTTTCTACAGCACCCTTTTTCATTACCCCAATCTCCAAACTATCCGATATGTGACCTGCGAATATCGATAACATTTATAAAAGTATCAGTAATTAGCGATAGATAACAATAGAATTTATTGTTGGCTGAGAAAATAATATGTAGATTTGTAATGTAGTGAGAAGAACAAGCCTTTTGTTCTGAAGGAACCAATAATAGGTTGAAAAACCGACTTCTTTTTTTATTGCATTATGCTTATAGTGTCGAGGAGATATTTTCTTGTCTCTGTGCTCCTTTGGTTTGTCGTTATGACAAACACGAAAGTGAAGGGAGCGGAGAACTTGTCTACGCTTGTATTATCTAATAAGTTCGTAACCATTGAGTTTAGTGATACGGATGAGTATTGCCTGCAGGGTGTCAAACTCTCAAATGGTCGCACCGTAACACTCCCTGATAAAGAACGACCTTGGAGCCTAAAGGTGGTGCCAGGAATGGAATCGCCAGCCAATATCCTTTATAAAGGAGGTGAAAAGATAGGTGATGATCGCATAGAACTGTCATGGACATACGCTAACCGCCGTGGGTTGTCAGAAGTTATAGTATCTGTGCAACTAAAGGAGAATTCGCCTCTCCCAGAGTGGACCATGAAGGTAAGCGGGGCAGGCGTTTCCATGATAGATCAGATCACCTTTCCGAGGTTTCAGATACATCGGAAGGATGAGATGGAGCTGATTATGCCGGTAGGTTATGGTATAGCCGTGCCTATTAAGAATGATACTCAGGCATTTACGGAGTACCCATCGGGTAGTGGTACCATGCAACTACTAATGGCAACTTTTGCTACTGGTACAGCGTTCATCACCACTAAGGATTATGATGCCCAGCCTAAGCAATTTAGATGTATGGCTGATGAGGAGAAAGTCTCTTTGTTTGTAACTACAACTGTCTCAGAAGAGTGGCTTGATGGAGATAGGCTAGAACTCCCATGGACCACATTGTTTGGTTTTAAAGAGTCGGGCTGGGAAGAGACTGCAATTGAGTGGTATAGACCGTTTACCTTTGAGACGGCATGGGGGCAGAAGACAGTAGAGGAGCGTGATCTACCGGAGTGGCTCTTGGCAAATGATCTGTGGATACAGAAGCAAGAGAGCGACAGTTATATAGATCTGCTGAATAGTATGGCTTTATATGGTAATGATGTTGGGATCCATTGGTACCACTGGCATCATTACCCTTTTGATACTAGGTATCCTGACTATTTCCCTGCAAGAGGTGCGACAAAAGAAGAGTTTTCTGAACTTGCCAATATGGGTGCTAAGATAGTCCCATATATTAACGGAAGAATTTGGGATCCGCTTTCTCAAGCCTATGAAACATACGACGGTGCAGAAGGATGCTGTACCAAGAGAGATGGCTCATACTATGAAGAGTCGTATATCTCTAAGGTACCGCATTATGTGGCCTGTCCAGCTTCTGAGCAATGGCGTACCGTACAGTCGGACGTCGTTAACGATATCATTAACACTCTAGCCACATCTGGCGTATATGTAGACCAGGTGGCATGCGCTGCACCTGTGCCATGTCATAACGAAGCGCATGGGCATAAGAAAGGTGGCGGAAAATGGTGGGCTGATGGTTATCGTAAGATATATAGCTTGGCGAGAGAGCGTTCTATCTGTGCAGACCAGATCTTGATGACCGAGGAGTGTGCTGAGTGTTATATTGATATCTTTGACCTGATGCTGATAGTTAATACAGACAGACGAGGGGATAAAAGACCTATCCCACTTTTCCCTGTAGTATACTCTGATAGAGCTCTGTATACAGGTTTTTGCTATATAGGATCTCCTATCAATGATGGATCGTATAATTATATCACTGCCAAGAGCTTACTATGGGGAACTCAGTTAGGTTGGATCCAGCCTGGGATGATAATGAACGAAGATGCAAGAAGAGAAGCATTATTCTTAAAGAAGATGCAACTCTTCAGAGCTCAACATAGATATATCTTTGGTGGGGGTTGCTTATTAAGCGAGTGGACTCCGTCAGAGATAGGATATAGTGAAGTCCCTGGCCATGGGGTGCAACCTCTTGTGTTAGGCGCAAAGTGGCTCTCAATCGAGGGCTCCACACATCTTGTGCTAGTGAATAGAGATGATACAGAGCACAATATAGTGCTGCCAAATGGGGAAGAGGTCGTGCTAAGACCATTGACACCCTATATCTTTGACCTCAATGATTAAATACATCAACCAACAATAAGAAAATAATATCATGAAAACTCATCCGAAACAACTATTCCTTCTCCTGCTTTTATTCTTAGTAGGATGTAATGACCCTGACGTGCTTCATAGCAACCTGATCATGCCCGGAGACTTGACTATTTCTCAACCTTTGGAAACCAATAAGGTAACTTTGACGTGGAGTGACCAGAACAGTCAGATCGATGGCTTCCTTGTGAGTTACAAACCTCTTGGAGCTGAGGAGTATATACCGATAGAGACGGTGTCTGCGGAGGTTCGGACTTATACCATCGAACAGAAACTCGAGGTTGGACAGAGCTACTACTTTGCAGTTGAAGCTGTTCAGGGCAGTGACTACTCATACCCAGCAACAGCACTATTGAAGGTGATAAACGCAGATGAGAATAAGGGCGTTTCTATCGTTGGATCTTTTGTTTCTCATGCAGGTGTGGCTGTCAAGTACATGCCGGTAAATCTCTTCCCTAGCGAGAATAAGTATCATGGCCTAGAGGTCTCTTTAGCTGCTGACAAGGATGCTGAAGTGCTACTTGACGTACCTGCTCCTGAGGATTGGAGAGATCAGAAGAGTTGCCTTCAGATGATACCTATTACCCGTCTCCCAAAAGATCAAGCAAAGATTTATATTCGAGCTTATTCTAAGGGGGATCAGACTGCTTACTATAGCCCTAAGGTTGAAGTGACCATGGCTGCACAACCTGATGCGATCAAGCTGGAATGGAACGAGATAACTCCAGAGGAGCTAAAGGGGAAAGTTCAACTCTTTAAGACTACATCACAGCTTAATGGTAGACCGTTTAATGCGTGGTATGCTGTTGGTAATCCTGAGACAACACGCATCAAACGGAATGACCCAATGTACAATACACCACTAGCTCAGCAAGCAGCTCTACTTGGGAGTAAAGCCCTTGTACTAGTCAATGGATCATATTATTATCAATCGATCACACTTGGTATATATGGTCATAATGGGTTAAAGGGAACTAATGACCTCTTAAGAGGATCACTTAAGTCCGATCATCCGGAATATGATGTTAGATACGATGCAATGCGTGGCTTTTTTGGTGTGACAAAGGAAGGCGATGCTAAGGTATACTGGGGTGGAATGGATAAGGGTACTCCACGCCTTTATGAGCATCCTCAACCTGTGCTAATAGGAGAGGCAAAGTATGCAGGTTATGCTCCAGAAATAGTGGGAGCGCCAGTCGAGTGGGTTCCTTACTATGGGCTGTCGGGTGGACCTATCGTACTAAAGGAGGGTAACGTCCTTGTTGACTTTGAGCAATTCAAAGAGGGTGATGAGTACTATCTTGGCAACTTCGAGCTAATACCTTACGATATTTTTGGTAAGAATGTCGCAGTTGATCGCACAGCAGTAGGTGTCATGGATGATGGTCGCATAGTATTATTCGTGTGCGATGGCAGGATCCCGGAGAGCAAGGGTGCTAATCTGATCGAGCTTGCACAGATCATGAAGGGTATTGGCTGCGTTGATGCACTTAACCTTGATGGTGGAGGCTCTACTAATATGTGGGCTGCTGGAGCTATTGTTAATCATAAGGACATAGTCCCTGGGACAGATGACACCAGAGCCATAAGATCTATTATTGGATTCTTTGATAAGTGATAATACCTTCTGACTGCAAACATAATCTATGAATCGTTTTGTAGAGCTCCTATCGTTATCACTTCTCTTTCTTGTTTTCAGTTCTTGTAACCAGGAGCAGTCTATAGACCCTGAGGTAGCACCTCTCTATGAGATGTGTGACAGACTTTTCTCTGAGAGTAAGTCGTCATTCCATTTTTCGCTCTCTCCGGAATATGAAAGTCAGAGTAAACGCTCCTACTATAGGGTTGAGACAGAGAGAGGAACTGTGCGGATATCTGGTAGTGACAAGATTGCTCTCGCAGTTGGTCTTAATAGATATCTTCGTGAGCTGTGTCATGTAAATGTGAGCCCACATTCATACGAAGATGTTGCCTTGCCAACGCGGTTACCCGATGCCCAGGAACCGTTAGAAGGGGAAGCAACGGTCCCGGAGCGCTTTTTTCTTAATTATTGTACTTTTGGCTACAGCATGCCTTTCTGGAAGTGGAGCGATTGGGAGAGGCTCATCGACTGGATGGCATTGAACGGTGTTACGATGCCATTAGCTATAACTGGTCAAGAGCGCGTTTGGCTTAATGTATGGACTGAACTAGGGTTAGATCCAGAGGACGTCAAAGCCTATTTTACCGGTCCTGCCCACTTACCTTGGCATAGGATGAATAATATCGACCGGTGGGAGGGTCCTCTGCCAGATGATTGGATCGATGGTCAGGTAACTTTGCAAAAGAAGATACTTGAGAGAGAGCGTTCGTTTGGGATGCGCCCTGTGCTCCCCGCTTTCGCTGGGCATGTACCACAGGAATTGCAAGATCACTTCCCAGATGCACAGCTCTTGAAGCTCGGGGAATGGGGTGGCTTTGATGAGAAGTATGGAACCTATTACCTCTCACCGACCTCTCCTTTATTCTCTGAGATCCAGAGACTTTTCCTCGAAAAGCAGACTGAGCTTTACGGTACAGATCATATCTATGGTATAGATGCCTTCAATGAAGTAGATGCACCAGAATGGTCTCCGGAGTTCTTAGCTGGGGTCGCTTCAGCTATATATAACTCTCTGACAGATGTGGATGAGGATGCGAAGTGGTTGATGATGACCTGGCTCTTCTACTATGACAAGGAGAACTGGACTCCGGAGAGAGTGCGAGCATTCTTAGAAGCAGTGCCCCAGGGCAATCTCTATCTCTTAGACTATTATTGTGACAAAGCAGAAGTCTGGCGTAAGACTCAGTCTTTTTATGGTCAGCCTTACCTCTGGTGCTATCTTGGCAACTTTGGAGGCAATTCGTGGCTTTGCGGCAACCTCCGTGATGTTCAGACCAAGTTCTCTGATGCTCAAGTCTCTTCTGCAAACCCACCGATGGGGATCGGCTGTACTTTAGAAGGCTTTGATGTCAATCCTCTTATGTATGAGTTTGTTTTGTCTCAGGCTTGGGCTCCAGCCCCTACTGCAGAGAATTGGTTACTGACCTGGGCTAACATGAGAGGGAACTTGGAAAGCAATGGAGCTATTTATAGAGCATGGCAGATCCTAGACCGTTCAGCCTATCAAGATTTCAGTCAAGGGAGCCAGTCAGTTCTCATACACTCTCGTCCTAGCTTATATGGGTATGAAGGATGGAATACAGTTCCCGATTACCTGTATGACAACAATGAATTGGTTGAGGCTTGGAAGTTGTTAGTCAAGAGTTATCCAACGGTCAGTACTCACCAGAGCGAACTCGAATTTGATATCGTAAATGTTGGACGTCAAGTGCTTGGAAATCATTTCATGGTGGTTAGAGATGCCTTTGCTAAAGCATATGAGAGTAGTGATAGGGACCAAGTGGAGTCCATTGGTGTTCGTATGAACGAACTCATCTCTGATTATGCAACACTCCTCGCCTATGCTCCCTATTTTACTATGTCTAAATGGATTAAGGACGCACGGGATCTTGGAGCCGGGGATGATGAGTTGGCAGACTATTATGAGCACAATGCACGTAGCATAATCACTGTTTGGGGACAATCTGGGAAACAACTAACTGATTATGCTAGTAGAGCTTGGTCTGGCTTGGTCCGAAGCTATTATGGACCTAGGTGGGATTATTTCATCACCTCCGTCTTGACGAGCATGGATCAGAAAAGTGATTTTGACCAGGAGCAGTTCAGAAAAGAGATGATTATCTTTGAGGAAGCATGGCGTAATAGCAGTGCTCCTATTGATGAGACCGGATCCCCCGATCCATTAGACCAGTTTGCTTTGAGCTTAATCGAAAAGTACTTCGATTAGTCATTAAAGTTAATCTGGAATATGAAAGTTATTCATAAGATACTATAAGAGAATAAGCTATGGAGTATATACAACTTCTCTTTTTACCTCGACTCGGGATGGGCGAGTTACTCGTTATCCTTCTGGTCATCTTGCTTCTATTTGGAGCGAAGCGTATACCAGAGCTCATGCGATCTTTTGGTAAGGGCATCAAGAGTTTCAAGGATGGCCTGAATGAGGATGACAACGTAGGTGGTAAAGAAGATGATACAAGTAAAGAATGAGTGGGGCTACGACTAGCTTTTGGGATAATGCTGACATCCTGAGAAATGTTATCCTCCGGGTGTTGCTGTACCTACTTGTCACATTCTTAATAGCCTTGATCTTCGTACCCAAGTTGTTTGATACTGTGATACTTGCCCCATGCAGGGAAGACTTTTTCACTTATCAGATCTTGGAGAGGCTAGCACTGAACGGTGGTCAAGTAAAGGATCAATTCCCTATCCAGCTGGTTAATATCAAGCTCGGAACTCAGTTCTTCTTGCATATGAGGACTGCCTTTGCACTTAGTGTACTAATAGTAATACCAGCCCTTTTGATGGAGATCTGGTGTTTCATATACCCCGCTCTTTATCAAAATGAAGCAAAGCATTTCCGATTTGTACTTGTGGTTGCCCCTATTCTATTCTACATAGGAGTTGCTGTTGGTTATTACTTGGTATTCCCTTTGTCCTTGAGGTTCCTCGTGTTTTATGATTTAAGCAACTTTATTGACAACCAGCTCTCAGTCGAGTCTTATATGAGTAATTTCTTTACTCTTCTAGGGGCG
>JAUNLH010000026.1:0-12150 GCA_030532365.1 Porphyromonas sp. | reverse complement strand
ATGGGACTTGTATTTTTATTGCCTCTTGTGGTAAAGATACTTGCATACATAGGTATCCTCAATATCCGTACTCTAAAGCAAGGGCGCAAATATGCAATGGTCCTTTTGCTTCTATTGGCAGCTATCATTACGCCTAGCGGAGATCCGCTCACTATGTTAGTTGTCTTTGCTCCCTTGTACATATTGTATGAGGTCTCTTTGATTTTTGTAAAGTTAAAATCGTATTAAAATATTTACTAATCTCCATGAAACATTTAAAGACAAGTCTACTCATAATTGCCTTACTTCTGCTACATCTACCATCGCAAGCTCAGACGGCTATCATTTCCCATAGAGGTTACTGGAATACTAGAGGTAGTGCGCAAAACTCACTCAAGGCGCTTCATAATGCCTATAAAGTGCGAGGTATTTATGGAGTAGAGATCGATGTACAACTGACCAAAGACAGTGTGCTTATCCTGTCACATGACCCCGATATTGGGGGTTATAGAATTGATAAAACTAACTGGGAGGTTTTGAAGAACAACGTTACCCTGAGAAGTGGAGAGCGTATCTCAACTCTTGATGAGTTCTTGGCAGAGTTCAAGGATCTGCCCCATCTAAAAATGTTTCTTGAGCTTAAAAGTCAAGAGAATTCTATCGCTGAGAGCTATATTGCAGAAAAGAGCATTGAACTGATACAGAAGTACGATCTCACTGAACGGATAGCCTTTATATCTTTCAGTCTGCATATTTGTAAGGAACTGGTGAAGACCAGCCCAGAGTCATTGATCATGCATTTAAGAGCGGACCTCAGCCCTCAAGAGTTGTATGATATAGGTCTTAGAGGAGTCAACTATAACTACTCAGTCTTCTGGCAGCATCCAGAGTGGTATGATCAGGCGAGAGAGCTCGGTATGTCTGTCGGAGCTTGGACAGTCAATGAGCCTGCCACTATGCAATACTTTATCCTACCCCGTGGATTCGATTTCATGACCACAGACAACATTGAGCCTGCGCTAGATGTGTTCGATCTACTCGACATGAGACCTAGAGAGATCGATGCCCCCATCCGGTAAGTTACGGCATTACCAGACCAGAGAATTTTCCTATATAAATAATAACCATGAAAGATCCCAATAGAAGAGATTTTCTCAAGAAAAGTGTAGCCCTAGGTGCTGCCGCCATATCTACAAGCCTATACTCCAAGGCCGAGCCGTACTCCTCGCTCTATATAGAGGATGAACCAAACCTGGGTATTATCACAGATCTCTCATCCAATAAGGCATTGCCTATCACTGGTACCTTTTTAGACGAGATTACTCATGATATCCCGTCGCAAAACTGGGGCGAGAAGGAGTGGGATCAGGACTTCCGATATATGAAGGCGATAGGTATCGATACAGTGATCATGATACGCAGTGGCTATCGCAAGTTTATCACATATCCCTCTCCCTATCTTATCAAAAAAGGGTGCTATAAGCCAGGGCGTGATCTCTTGGATCTTTTCCTCAGACTTGCACAGAAGTATGGCATGAAGTTTTACTTTGGGCTCTACGACTCTGGAGTCTACTGGGATACAGGTGACATGTCTCATGAAATTGAGGATAACAAGTATGTTATCGATGAAGTCTGGGAGAACTATGGGCGCAAATATAGTAGCTTCGGTGGTTGGTATCTGAGTGGGGAGATCAGTAGGGCTACCAAGGGAGCCATTGATTCGTTTCATGCTCTAGGTAAGCAGTGTAAGGATGTTTCCGGAGGGCTACCTACATTTATCTCCCCTTGGATCGATGGTAAGAAAGCAGTGATGGCATCCGGTAGTTCTCTCACAAAGGAAGATGCTGTCTCTGTGCGCCAGCACGAAAAGGAGTGGGACGAGATCTTCTCTGGCATCCATGATGTTGTGGATGCTGTCGCCTTCCAGGATGGACATATCGACTATGACGAACTAGATGCCTTCTTTACAGTGAATAAGAAGTTGGCAGATAAGTATGGCATGCAATGTTGGACCAATGCTGAGTCCTTTGATAGAGACATGCCTATACGCTTCTTTCCCATAAATTTCGAGAAGCTCCGTCTCAAGCTAGAGGCTGCCAAGCGTGCAGGCTATGACAAGGCGATAACCTTTGAGTTTTCGCATTTCATGAGCCCACAGTCTGCGTATTTACAAGCGGGTCATCTGTATGATCGTTACCGAGAGTACTTCGGATTGCTGTAAGGCATGAGACTCTTTCTATCCTTCATATTCGTCACGATCAGCTTGATCCTCTACCCTATAGGGGGCTATGCTCAGGCACAGAGCTATGATGTGGTGGTTGTTGGTGGGGGTGTTGCCGGCACTGCCGCTTCGATCCAATCTGCCCGTATGGGGTGCTCAACCTTGCTACTAGCAGAAGATGAGTGGCTCGGTGGCATGCTGACTTCAGCCGGAGTCAGTGCAGTAGACGGTAATTATAAGTTACAGAGCGGTATCTTTGGTGAGTTCCGAGACGCGCTTGTCTCTCACTATGGCGGTGATAAAAGCCTTGCGACAGGGTGGGTCAGTAGTACGCTATTTGAGCCATCTGTCGGCAATGAGATTTTACATGAAATAGTCACTGCTGAGCCATTAGTAACCCTATGGCACAATAGCAAGGTGTTAACAATCAGCTCTATACCTACTAGTGGATACCGTTTGGTTGTTCAGACAACTGAAGGACAAAGAGAGATAAAAGCTAATATCTTAGTGGATGCCACAGAGTTAGGTGATGTATCGAGAGTGCTCGGTGTCCCATACGACATAGGTATGGAGTCAAGAGCTGATACTCAGGAGGATATAGCTCCCATTGAGGGAAATTGTATCATCCAGGATCTTACCTATGTGGCTATCCTTAAGGAGTATGACCACCCTGTGGTTATTCCTAAGCCTATAGACTATGACCCAGCTGAGTTTGCCTGCTCGTGTAAGAATGTTCACTGCCAGACGCCAGTTAACCCTAAGCGCATACTATGGTCACCCGAGGATATGCTTAAGTATGGAAGACTTCCAAATGGTAAGTACATGATCAACTGGCCAATAGAGGGCAATGACTACTACGTAAGTGCTGTCGAGATGTCTGATGAAGAGCGAGAAGTGGCATACCAAAAAGCCAAGGAGAAGACACTGCGGTTTCTCTACTTCATGCAGACAGAGCTAGGTTTCAGTAGTTTTGGCTTGGATTATGACGAGTTCCCTACTGATGACGGCTTTCCTCTCATCCCATACCATAGAGAGTCAAGGCGTATCCACGGAGTGGTGAGATTTGATCTTAACCACCTCGAGCATCCCTACGAGCAGTCCCAACCTCTTTATAGGACTGCTATTGCAGTTGGGGATTACCCGGTGGATCATCACCATGAGGCATACCATGGCGACGAGTTTCTACCCGATCTCCATTTTCACTCTATCCCGTCCTTTAGTGTGCCACTGGGTGTCATGATACCCCGTACTCGCACAGATCTCATTGTCACAGAGAAGTCAGTCTCCGTGTCAAATATAGTGAATGGTACCACTCGTCTTCAACCGGTCGTGATGCAGCTTGGTCAGGCGGCTGGTGCACTAGCTGCCTTGGCTGTACAAGAGCGCAAGGCATTGGCGGAGGTCTCTGTGAGAGCACTCCAGCAAGAGCTCTTAAGCGGTGGTGGGTATCTTATGCCCTATCTCGATGTTCCTAAGTCCGATCCACTCTTCCTGCCACTTCAGCGAATAGGAGTGACGGGCATATTGAGAGGAGAGGGTAGGACGGTTGACTGGTCCAATGAGACTTGGTTTCGTAAGGATGATATGCTCCGATATGGAGAGATATATGATCTAGAGCAGTACTATCCACAGCAAGCGGCGCAGATCCGCGAATGGAGAGGAGATCCAGACCAAGAGGTGACATACAAAGAAGTGGTCCGCCTCCTTTCTCTACTATCGGGTACTACTATCACTTCAGTAGCTGACCTTGACATTTCCTATAGTGGTGAGGAAGAGATGATTACTAGAGGGGCTTTCGCCTACTTTCTGGATCTCATCCTAGATCCCTTCCGGAAGGAAGTCGACATTTACGGTAATTTATTGATGTAATATATAAGAAAAAGATTATAGCCATGAAAAGACAGATCCTAGTCCTCTTGACCTTACTCCTAGGCGCACCGAGCCTACATGCACAGCAAGAGCTACCTCCCTTCAAGCCATTTGCGCATTATATAATGCGGGAGTCTATGTTTGAGGAGGCGCCTACCCACCACGAGGCTATCATTTTCCTAGGTAATAGCATCACTGATCGCTGGCAGTGGGGTGAATACTTCCATCCATCGGATAATAAAGCGATCCTGAATAGGGGGATAGGCGGTGATGTCACTGCTGGTATGCTTCATCGCCTACCTGAGATCGTGCGCCATCAGCCGTCGAAGCTCTTCTTGATGATAGGTATCAATGACTTACTCGGCTCAAAGCCCAACGAGGAGATCCTTGCGAATATCGAGCAGATACTGACAACCCTAAAAAGGCAGAGCCCTCAGACCCAGATATATGTACAGAGTATCCTCCCGATCAATAAGGTCATGATGCAGGTAGATACCCCATCCGTCTCTACCGATAATATACGTGCTATGAACACTGAGCTTCAGTTACTTGCAGGTGAGCTTGGGTGTGAATACATCGATCTATTTAGTCTCATGTTGGATCCTGAGACAGATATGCTGTACGAACACTACACAATGGATGGGATACATCTTACTGCCACGGGTTATAGACAGTGGGTCAATAAGATAACTCCTTTGGTAATCAACTAATAGCATACAATACCTATGAGTAAAAAGGAGACCAACTACGGCTACCTTGTCTTCCTAGCATTTATTGCTGCACTAGGTGGCTTTCTCTTTGGCTATGATACGGCTGTGATATCTGGTACGATATCACAGGTTTCGTCGCAGTATGGGCTTAATACCATCCAGCAGGGATGGTACGTGGGCTGTGCTTTGGTAGGCTCTATCATCGGAGTGCTCTTTGCTGGTGTGATGAGTGATGGTTTAGGACGAAAGTGGAGCATGTTTGTCTCCGCCCTCCTTTTCACTACCTCTGCGATTGGATGTGCGCTCTGTGCTACCTTTGATCAGCTGGTTATCTTTAGGATCATTGGAGGAATGGGGATCGGAGTGGTCTCTATCGTCTCACCGCTCTACATCTCAGAGATTGCTATCCCTGAGTACCGGGGGCGGCTCGTTGCGCTCTATCAATTGGCAGTCACGGTTGGTTTCTTAGGAGCCTATCTGATCAACTTTGCGATCCTCAAGTGGTCTTATGCAGAGCCACAGCTCGCCAATGCTACGTTGCAGACCGTATTTGTATCTGAGGTATGGCGCGGTATGCTGGGGATGGAGACGGTGCCCGCGCTGCTCTTCCTGGTTGCGATCATCTTTATCCCTGAGAGCCCACGCTGGCTGATATTGAAGTCACGCGAGGAGGGGGCAAGAAAAATACTTGCCACCATGCACAAGTCTCAGGTCGCAGTAGAGGCTCAGATAGAAGAGACGAAGTCTGTACTCGCGACAACTGCATCAGAGCAGAGTTCGCTCAGCCTAATCAAGCAACTGCATATCTTAAGGCCAGTGCTCATAGGAGTAGCGATCGCTATACTGGGGCAATTTATGGGGGTCAACGCTGTACTCTACTATGGTCCATCTATTTTCGAGGATGCAGGGCTTGCAGCTGAAGATTCGCTCTGGTACCAAGTGTGGATAGGGGTAGTCAATATGCTCACCACGATCCTAGCCCTCTTCCTCATAGATAGGGTAGGGCGCAAGACACTTGTCTACTACGGTGTCAGTGGTATGATCGTCTCTCTCCTGCTGATAGGCTTGTATTTTCTCTTCGGTACTCAGTTAGGTATTTCATCGGTATGGCTCTTGGTCTTTTTCCTTGCTTACATATTTTTCTGTGCAGGGTCGATCAGTGCGGTGATATTCGTTTTTCTCTCCGAGATGTATCCTACCCGCATCAGAGGGCTAGCCATGTCTATCGCAGGACTATCGCTCTGGATTGGAACCTACCTTATCGGACAGCTCACACCCTGGATGCTAGAAACCCTGACACCGTCAGGTACCTTTATCCTCTTTGCCGTGATGTGTTTCCCATACCTATATATCGTGTGGAAACTGATGCCTGAGACTACGGGCAAGAGCCTTGAGGAGATAGAGCAATTTTGGCTCAAGGGTGGTAAAAAGTAATATCTATGCTCCGTGGATACGAGTTCTGAATCATGATAGAAATGACTTCCGAACTTAAAAAATCTAAGTTCGGAACTTAGATAAACTTAAGTTCGGAACTCGGAGCAAACGGACTCCGGAACTATCTCAAATACTCCTTAAGAGGCTAAACCATCATGAAGAAGTATCTCGCAACTGTCATTCTACTTACTTTGTCCCTGTCGCTTGTGGCACAGAGGCCTGCGCTCGTACCGCTTCCGCAGAAGATAGAGTGGCAGGAGGGGGCATTTAAGCTGCCCGAAAATATTCATATAGAGCTGTCTAATGATTCTATCTTACCCGTTGCGGAGCATTTAAAGGATAAGCTCGCTCGTTATGGGACCTCCGCACAGATTGGTTCGGAGGGGATAATCCAGTTTGAGATTGTGCCTATGGTGGATCTGCTAAACCATCAGGAGGCTTACAATATAGCTGTGACTCAAAGGGGTGTCCGAGTGCAAGCTGCGACACTCCATGGTCTCTTCAATGCCGTACAGACACTCGACCAACTGATACTCGAGGACAGCATGATCCCCCTCTGTGAGATCTCAGATGCTCCTGCCTTTAGCTGGCGTGGTTACATGGTAGATGTGGGTCGCAACTACCAGAGTATGGAGCTACTGAGAGAGCAGATAGAGGTGATGGCGGCGCTTAAGTTAAACCTCTTCCATTTTCATCTTACAGAGGATGTTGCTTGGAGGTTGAGGCTTAATAGCTTCCCGGATCTGACAGCACCGGAGCACATGACTCGTGATCATGGTCTTTACTATACTGAAGATCAGATTAAAGAGCTACAGTCTCTCTGCGAAGAGCTCTACATCACTTTTATGCTAGAGATCGATATGCCGGGACACAGCGCCGCCTTTACTCGTGCGACGGGATACGATATGCAGAGTCCCGAGGGGCTTGAAATTGTGCTTAAGATCCTGGATGAGGTGACGACTAGGTACAATTTTCAGTACCTTCACATAGGTGCCGATGAGGTGAAGATTACCAATAAGGATTTCTTGCCCACTGTGGCTCAGTTTTTAGAAGAGCGCGGCATTACGGTCGTAGGCTGGCAACCTGGTGGCAATCTACCTACCACGGCATGGCGACAACTATGGAGCGAAGCGGCTACAGAGGTGGCAGAAGCACAAGGCTTAGTGCAGATAGACTCCCGAAATTTATATGTGAATCACATGGATGCCTTGGAGTGTGTGCCCTCGATATTTAACCATCAGGTTTGTGATGTGCCTAGTGAGACGCCAACGAAGAAGGGAGCTACACTCTGTCTGTGGAACGACCGGCGACTGAGGAGAGGTGAAGATAATCTGAGACATAACCCCCTCTATCCTGCGATGTTTGTCTTTGCTGAGCGTCTCTGGCAGGGTGGGGGAAAGCCGGGGAGCTATGTGGGCGTTGACTCTAGACCCGATCGTCTGAGTGACTTCCGTGAGTTTGAGGATCGTATGATGCAGCTGCGGGAGAGATCTTTTGGTGAGTTGGACTTCCCCTATGTGCCACAAGCTGATATAGAGTGGTCTGTCCTTGGTCCTTATGACAATCAGGGTGATCTTGCACGTCAGTTTCATCCGGAGAAGGTAGTTGACCTGACTTCGCTCAGACCAGACACCACCCTTGTGGGGGGCACCATTGTATGGCAACATTTCTGGAACCCCATCGTAAAGGGGCACTACACAGATCTGCCGGAAAACTCTACCTTCTATGCCTACCGACGGGTATGGAGTGATGAGGGTGGTGAGGTCGATATGTGGATAGGATTTAACGACTTCTCTAGGAGCTATATGACAGATAGTCCGAAGTTGGGAACCTGGAACAACCTAGGCAGCAAGATCTGGATCAACGGTGAGGAGATAGCCCCACCGAGATGGAGGCGAGCTGGCGAGAGGGGCGATATGGAGTACCCCTATGAAGATGAAAATTACATCATGAGGAGCCCTCAGAGAGTGCGTCTTCGCAAGGGGTGGAATGACCTGCTGGTAAAGTGCCCGATCAGTACTTTCGCTACCGGTATATGGTACGCACCTAATAAATGGATGTTTACTGCCGTGATCTTAGAGTAGTCTTAAAATATGATTAAATTTGCATGACTATATTCTTTATTTTGAGTGTTATACCATGCAGAAGAGGAAGAAACAAACAGCGATTAAGAAGGAGTCTGCCGTACTAGACTACAGTAAGACTCAGTGGCTTGGTGCAGATCTTAGAAATCTAAAAGCGCACCTGATAGAGCATATCGACCTAATAAGTCAGTATCCGGAGCGTGAGGCGGAGACAATCATCCGTCTGCTGTCTCGTCGCCTGGAGGTGAGTGAGAAGTCTCTGATCGTTACAGATGGGTCCACTGGTGCCTTTCATCTCATCGCGAGCGGAGAGCCTGCGGCTAAGTCTTTGCTCTTGACTCCAACAAATAGTGAATTTGCCCACGCTCTAAGGCGTGCAGGGCATGAAGTAGTAGAGCAGAGTGGGGTGACTGATCTTTCGAAGCTGGAGCTCGAGGGGATCTCATACCTGTGGATCTCTAACCCTAATGCCCCTGATGGGCGCTTCTATAGTAGGCGGTCGATGCTGAAGCTATTGAGGGAAAACCCTGATGTGACAGTGATAGTGGATCTCTCTATCGCAGGATTTGTGATTGAGGAGAATCTCAAGGCAAGTGATGTGCAGAAGTATAAAAATCTGATCGTAGTCTCTTCTTTTTCAAATGTTTATAACGTGCCGGGGATACGTGTCGGCTATGTCGTCGCCTCCCCAAGTCGGATAGAAGCATTTCACAAGATTTATACCCCGCTCTGTATTGGTACTTTAGCGCTGGAAGCGACACGCTTCATCCTCTTGCACCCGGCTCAGCTCACGATCCCGATACGTAAGTGGTTGCGTGCTGCGAACGAGCTATCTAGCAAGCTCGCTAGTATGGAGAGGGTCAATGTGTTACCGAGTCATACACCTTTCTTTATCCTGGAGCTAGAGGGTATCAAGGGGCAAGATCTAGCTGAATACCTTATGAATGAGCATCGTGTGAAAGTGGGCACGCAAGATGATGATATCCAGCTCGCTGACAACCAGGTGACCATCACTGCCCTTCCGCAATCGGAGGCAAACGAACGGCTGTTGCAGGGGATCTCTTCTTTTATCTCCTCACTTGGTACGAGCGAAGAGTGAAGCCATTTGTTGAGTTGATGACACCTTTAAGTATTTAAGATTTATGAGACATCTCAGTAAGCTGTGGAGTGTGCTGTTTTTAGTGGTAATTGCCTTATTCTCATGTAGTAAGGAGCAGGGAAGTGTAGGTGCACCGGCACTTATTCCTCTTCCGCAGTCCGTCTCGTGGGGGAGTGGGGGGTATTACCAGCTGAGTGGTAAGAGTAGTTTGGTCTTGCCCGAAGGTCTTTCACCACTCCTAGCAGAGCAAATCAATGAATCTCTGCGTAGTGCTGGGATGAAGGAGCTGGAGGTCAAGATTGGTGGTGACCCTAACTCCAGAGGTGTTGTACTGAGGCTTACGGAGGATGACACTCTAGTTGATGGTGCCTATCGACTGGTGTCTCATAAGGGGGCGGGTGTGGAGATTGTCTCATCTACCCAGGAAGGGCTTTCGTACGGAGTGCAAACTCTGCGGCAACTGATCACCAAGGCAGGTATTGCTACTGCTGAGATCAGTGATAGTCCGAGGCTATCCTACCGAGGTGTGATGCTAGATGTCAGTCGTCACTATATGTCGGTTGACTTTATCAAGAGACTGCTGGATGAGCTTCAGTATTATAAGTTTAACCGTTTTCATTGGCACCTTGTCGATGCGGGTGGGTGGCGACTTCAGCTTGACGCTTTTCCCGAACTCACCGAGAAGACAGCTTACCGTACGGAGTCGGATTGGGACAAGTGGTGGATTGGGAAGGACCGAAGTTATGTAGATGAAGGTCAGGGAGGATATGGCGGTTATTATACCAAGGCTGAGGTGAGGGAGATTGTAGCGTATGCTGCAGAGAGGGGCATCACAGTTATCCCTGAGATAGAGATGCCTGGGCACAGCGAGGAGGTCTTGTACACCTATCCTGCACTTAGCTGCAGTGGCAGAGCGATGCCAAACGAGAGTGACTTCTGCATCGGCAATCCTGAGACCTACACCTTCCTCCAAAGAGTGATGGATGAGGTGATGGAGCTCTTTCCAAGTGAGTACATCCATATAGGCGGAGATGAAGCGGGGAAAGGTGCGTGGAAGAATTGTCCTAAGTGTCAGGCGCTGATGAAGCGAGAGGGCATGTCGCATGTTGATGAGTTGCAAAGCCACTTGATCCATGAGATGGAGCTCTATCTTAATGATCATGGACGTCAGATAATAGGATGGGACGAGATTCTTGAAGGTGGCTTGGCACCCAATGCGACGGTGATGAGCTGGCGAGGAGAGGATGGTGGCATCAAGGCTGCACAGTCGCAGCATAATGTCGTGATGACACCTAATAGTCATCTTTATTTCGATTACTACCAGGAAGACCCTACCATGGCAGAGCGAAGGGCGATAGGTGGCTATATCCCGCTTGAAAGAGTGTATAGCTATGATCCAGTTCCTGCAGCGTTGGCTCCAGAGGAACGCAAGTATATATACGGCGTGCAGGCTAATCTTTGGACCGAGTATGTGATGAATGACGCTCATGCTGAGTATATGCTGTTTCCTCGCCTTCTAGCTCTCTCCGAAGTGGCTTGGACCAACCCTGAGTTTAAGTCTTGGGAGGACTTTAGAGTGAGGGTCAATAGCCATATCCCAGAACTCCAAAGTCGGGGTGTCAATACATTCGTATCGCGCCAGTTAGTGGTGGATAGCGAGGTTGACTATGATGAGGGGGAGATACGTCTTTCTATGACTGCGGAGCGCTATCCACATGAGATCAGATACCGCTTAGATGGCAATACTCCGACAGCATCAGACCATCTGTACCATGAGGGAGATCACATCTCGGTGGGCGATAGTGCGATCTTAGCTGCGGCATTCTTCGAAGACGGTAAGCTAAGTGGCTCGGTCACAACTTTTAGAGTGGACTATCACAAGGGCGTTGGTAAGCGGGTAGAGTGGCAGACTAGGATCGGAGGTGGCTATAATGCCGGTGGCGCTGAAACTGCGCTCCTTGATGGCTATCGTGGAAGCTTCACCTACATGGATGGCAAATGGCTTGGTAATGCTGCCTCACGCCACACTATCGGTGTTATAGACATGGGAGAGCCTACTGAGCTTAGTCATGTCTATACTAAGTGTATGCATGACCCCGGAGCTTGGGTCTATATGCCTGAGTGGGTAGAGCTCTCGCTGTCTGAGGATGGAGAGCACTATGATCTGGTTGATCGAGTTGCCTCGACCACAGATATTTCAGAGCAAAGACTGCGCTTTGAGACCTTTCACTTCTATCCAAAGACGACTGCACGCTATCTCAAGATCGACTACTATGTACCTCAGGAACAGCAATTCCTCTTCACCGATGAGATCGTGATCTGGTAGACGCTGAGACTGAATAGCATCATTGTCGCATTGCAAGAGCCATTACGGTGGTCATTGGCTTCGCAATGTGACAATGATGTTATATGTAGTGCCGTAAAAAAGCAGATGCTCCAAGCTACCACAGCCTGAAGCATCTTAGAAAATCAATGATCTTAAACTAGTGTTCTTAGAGATAAAATCGTGGAGAATATCGGACTCGAACCGATCACCTCAACACTGCCAGCGTTGCGCTCTAGCCAGATGAGCTAATTCCCCTAAAACATATAGAGACAAGGATTAGCAAGCGATACTAAAGGGAAGGAGTTAAAGCGTTGATATTATAAAGCTCTTCCTCCCATCTCCTCTCTACCGTAGTAGACGTCGTAACTCTCACGTGCTCCAGAAAGGAGGTGTTCCAGCCGCACCTTCCGGTACGGCTACCTTGTTAC
>JAUNLH010000025.1:10243-24716 GCA_030532365.1 Porphyromonas sp. | reverse complement strand
AGATGGGGAGCGTAAGTATGTACTCGGAATGTCTGGCAACGGTCTCTGGGGACCTATCTGGGGCTATATAGCACTAGAGGACGATGGAGATACGGTATACGGTGTAAATCTGTCGCACGCTAGCGAGACTCCAGGTCTTGGCGCAGAGATTACGGCACCCCACTTCACCAACCAGTTTGCCCCCAATCCCCGAGAAGAGAAAGGGCTAGAGCCTCTACACATCTTCAAGGACGGCTCCTTTAAGAGTATTAGAGTAGTAAAAGGGAAGAGGACCCCGATGGATGGCGCAGACTATGTCGATGGTATTTCTGGTGGCACTATCACATCGAAAGGGGTAGATGCGATGATCGAGGACAACATAAAGAGATACGTCCCCTTCCTAGAGAAACTGAACTCACAAGAAATAAAATAGTAGCATGGCACTTTTTGATAAGAAAAATAGGCACATACTGATCGATCCGATAGAGAAGAACAACCCGATCACCGTACAAGTGCTGGGTGTGTGTTCTGCTCTGGCTGTCACTTCAAAGCTCGAGCCAGCTATCGTGATGGCACTATCTGTAATCGTTGTGCTATCGCTGGCAAACGTGATCATCTCACTGCTTCGCAATACGATACCTAACAACATCCGTATGATTGTGCAGCTAGTCACAGTGGCAGGTCTAGTGACCCTAGTGAGTGAGTTTCTTGCAGCCTTTGCATACGACCTCAACAAAGAGCTCTCCGTCTATATTGGTCTTATCGTGACCAACTGTATCTTGATGGGACGCCTGGAGGCATTTGCTTCGACCAATAAGCCATGGCCATCATTCTTAGATGGTATTGGTAACGGTGTAGGCTATGGCCTCATCTTGGTCATTGTAGGTTTCTTCCGCGAGTTGCTTGGTACTGGCTCTCTGATGGGCTTCAAGGTGATCCCCGATAGCTTCTACGAAGCTGGCTATGTCAATAACGGTCTTATGATCCTGCCTCCAATGGCACTCATATTAGTAGCTTGTGTCATCTGGGTACACCGCTCAAGACGTCCTGAGCTACTAGAGGAGAATTAGTCATCGACTCTTCTATAACCTTCGAAAGAGAAATCACTAGAAAGAAATAGAACATGCAAGAATATTTAAGCCTATTCGTTCGCTCCATATTCGTCGACAACATGATCTTTGCATACTACTTGGGGATGTGCTCATACCTTGCCATCTCTAAGAATGTCAAGACATCATTTGGTCTAGGAGTAGCTGTCGTATTCATCCTCACAATCACATTGCCTGTCAACTGGTTGCTAGAGAACTACGTCCTAAGAGAGGGCGCACTCTCATGGTTAGGACCTAAATTTGCAGAGGTCGATCTCAGCTTTTTGAGCCTTCTGATCTTCATCGCTGTGATTGCCGCAATGGTACAAATAGTTGAGATGGTAGTTGAGAAGTATAGCCCAGCACTTTACAACTCGCTTGGTATATTCCTTCCGCTCATTGCCGTGAACTGCGCGATACTTGGAGGATCACTCTTCATGCAGCAGAGAGACTTCCGAAACATTGGTCTTGCGACCACTTACGGTCTCGGCTCAGGTCTCGGCTGGCTGCTTGCGATTGTAGGCATGGCAGCTATTAGGGAGCGTCTAAAGTACTCCGATATACCCAAGCCACTGCGTGGTCTAGGTATTGCCTTCATCATCACCGCACTGATGGGAATAGCTTTCAATAGCTTCTCGGGCATGAATATCTAAGTGGAGACTTAAGACGAAATTAGGACAGATATAACAATCGATAGAGAAGAACAATACAATGTTTATCAACGTGATATCCACCATCACCATCTGGACCAGCTTGGTCGTTTTCGTCACGGTGATGTTGCTGCTAGTGATCGTACTACTAATAGCCAAGAAGAATCTAGTTGCTTCTGGTAACGTAACGATCGATATCAACGACGAGAAGGAGCTGGAGGTTGCCAGCGGAGGCACCCTACTATCCACACTCCAAAATTCTGGTGTATACCTCAGCTCAGCATGTGGTGGGCAAGGCACCTGCGGACAGTGTGCCTGCCAGGTACTGGAGGGCGGAGGTGAGATACTCTCCACTGAGAAACCGCACTTCAACCGCAAACAGGTCGCTGCTGGCTACCGACTCTCATGTCAGGTAAAGGTAAAGCAGGACATGAAGATACACGTACCAGAGGAGGTCTTTGGTGTGAAAGAGTGGGAGTGCGAGGTGGTCTCAAATAAGAACGTTGCCTCATTTATCAAAGAGTTTGTGGTCAAACTCCCAGAGGGCGAAGCCATCGACTTTAAGGCTGGCTCATACGCTCAGATCACCATCCCTAAGGGTACTGTCAATTACTCTGACATGCACGTGGAAGCACCGTTCGACAAGGAATGGGATAAGTTTAAGATGTGGGGACTTAAGATGGTCAATGACGAAGAGACTGTACGTGCCTACTCTATGGCAAACTATCCTGCAGAGGGCAATATCATTACGCTCAACGTACGTGTGGCGACACCTCCCTTTGATCGAAAGAATGGTGGTTGGATGAACGTCAATCCTGGTGTTGCGTCTTCGTACATCTTCAACCTCAAACCAGGTGATAAGGTGACCATGTCTGGCCCTTATGGAGACTTCCACATCAATGAGAGCGACTCAGAGATGCTCTACATCGGTGGTGGTGCTGGTATGGCTCCGCTACGCGCACAGCTTCTGCACCTCTTCCGCACAGAGAAGACCACGAGACGGGTCTCCTTCTGGTACGGGGCCCGCTCACGAATAGAGATCTTCTACGAGGAGGACTTCCGAGAGATCGAGCGTGAGTTCCCCAACTTCCGATTTGAGATTGCTCTTTCCGCTGCTCTACCAGAAGACAACTGGACGGGCTTCACAGGATTTATCCACCAAGTGATCTACGATGAATATCTGAAAGATCACCCAACTCCTGAGGATATAGAGTACTATATGTGTGGTCCAGGTCCGATGACCCAATCTGCACTTCGAATGCTGGATGACCTAGGCGTCACAGACGACCACATATACTTCGATGATTTTGGTTGATACCACCCACAACCCAAAGAATCAGCAAGCTATGGACTCGGGAGGACGTTAACGATCCTCCCGAGTTTTTATTTCCGCTGTCTAAAAAATACTACCAACAAATTATAATATTTCATATATTTGCATCAAATAAAGACTTGCTTAACGCTGAATATATTACGTTTGACAAACAAAATTATGATGGAACGGCTAAAGCAACTACTCTCAGTTAGCTTATTTTCACCTAGCACTAGGTTTCAGACGAGGGTCTCTATTCTCCTCGCGCTAGTGCTACTCCTACAATCTACCTACTATGGTGGCAACGTTGTACAGGCTCAAGCTGGGGACACATTTAGCATCAAAGGGACGGTGCTGGATGATCTCGGATCTCCACTAGCAGGCGTATCAGTACGACTCAAAGAAGAAGGGAGCATTGGCACCGCCACCGACCTTGATGGTCAGTACGTGCTGGAGCGCATACCTTCAAAGTACAAAAATGGGACACTGATCTTCTCTTATCTCGGGATGAAGACACAGGAGGTCTCTATTTCAGGTCGCAACACAATAGATGTGAAAATGGCCGAGGACCTTGAGATGCTAGGTGAGGTCGTAGTAACTGGTTATCAAGAGGTCAAGAAAGAACGAATGACCGGATCAGTAACCACCATCAACGCCAACAATATCAAGAACCTTAACATCAGGCGGATTGATGAGGTACTTATAGGTAATGTCTCCGGACTATCTGCTGTACAAAGCGGACGTCCAGGATCCCAAGCCTCTATCAATATTCGCGGTGTCAACTCACTCTCCGGCAATACCCAACCTATTTGGATCATCGACGGAATGCCCATACAGGACGCTTCGCTACCCAATGTAGGTACCGGTACAGACCTTGACCAGCTACTCCGCCAGAGCGGGATTGGTAATATCGCACCAGACGACATTGCTTCTATCACTGTTCTCAAGGATGCTGCTGCTAGTGCTATCTATGGAGCACGCGCTGCAAACGGTGTGATCGTCATCAAGACTAAAAAGGGACAAGAGGGAAAACCTCAATACCAGCTGAGTCTTCAGCAGGGTATCTCTTTTGCGCCGCGGAATAATATCAGAATGATGACCACAGAGGAGAAGATCCAGTTTGAGCGAGAGATTTACTCCGACACCAACGATCCAAACGTTGGTCAGGTAGCCAATATCCTCTCAGCCATAGACATGAGCCTCATCAGCAAGGCAGAGGGCGAGCGAAGGATCGCTCAGTTAGCTCAGAACCATACCGACTGGTTCCGAGAGCTTTACAAGCCTGGCTATAGCACTCAGATACACGGCACACTCTCAGGAGGCTCACAAAATACTCAGTACTACGTCTCTGGTAACTACCTAAATGAGAAGGGAGTTGAGATCAATAGCACCTTCAACCGCGCCATCGTCATGGGTAAGCTCACACACGAGATCACTGATAAGCTACGAGCTGAGGGGTATCTAAGCGCCACCTATCGCGAAGACGGACAGTCGGCATCGGTCATCTCTCCGCTGAGATATGCCATGTATGCCAACCCTTATGAGACACCCGATGGCAAGGATCTCAGCTGGTACACAGCTAAGAGTAGCTACCGACCAGGACTACTCTGGCAGGATCTCAATGCCATCCAAGACCTCACAGACAATAAATCCACGTCTCGCTACCTTGGTGCGACCCTCAACGGTCGTCTCACTTGGGACACTCCGCTCGAGGGGCTACAGCTCTCGGTACAGGGTCAGGGCAACTTCACAACAACCAATACCAGGGTCACTGAGGCTGCAGGTAGCTACACCAACTACCGCAATAACTGGCTCCACTCCATCTCCGATATCGCGGAGGTGACTCCAGACATGGTATTGGGAGCCCTCAGAGAAGGCAGCTTCTACTCCAACGCTTACACCGTACGCTCCACCGCTGAGTACAATAATACATTCAACGACGATCATATTCTCAACCTCTTATTGGGCAATGAGATACAAGCGTCCGTCATGTACAGCAGCTACCACTATTCACCGATCTTCGATGAGCTACACAGGATTGTGGGTATCCCATCCTTCCCTGATGGCACGACTGCCAACTCTATCATCTCAGCCATCTCAACCCTTGGGAGTACTGGGAAATATGAGAATAAGCTAAGCTCATTCTTCCTCAATGGCACCTACTCCTACCAAGATAGGTACGTGCTCAATGGGTCCGTGCGTTATGACGGTAGCGACATCATCGGTAATCAAAACCAGTTCACTCCGCTCTGGAACGTCTCTGCCAAGTGGAACCTCCACAACGAGGCATTCTACAACGCAAAAAATGACATCCTCTCACAACTATCACTGAGGGCAGGATTTGGTTACACCGGAAGCATCGATAAGAATGCTTTCCCCTTCGTGATCCTTTCCTACGAAAACTCTGCTATGTATGGGGGGCAGTTGGTACCTGACAACTTCATTTATGCCAACCCCAACATCAAATGGCAAACAAAGCAAGACTTCAACATCGGCTTTGAGAGCTCATGGTTCAGAGACAGACTACAGTTGGGTGTCAACTATTACCACAACTTTGTCTATGACCTCCTCGATAACCGTGCACTCCCTTGGTCATCTGGTCGAGACATGGTTAAGGAAAATGCCGGAAACCTAGTCAACACTGGTGTAGAGATCGACTTCAATACAACCCTAGTACGGTACAGGGACTTCTATTGGGCATTCAAGGGCAACTTTGCATACAATAAAAACTATATCACCGAGACACTCATCAAGTCACCAGACGAGCTTGGCGTAAGGAGCCGTGGTGGAGGTGGCCGTGAGATGGTCGAGGGGTACTCTGTGGGTGCCTACTTTGGCTACATCTTCGATGGCATCGATCCTGCAACAGGTCACACCCTAGCTGTGGACGACGAAGGCAAGTCTATGGATATGGACCTACTTACAAACGTCACACTAGGTCTTAAGCCACCTACGGCACGCTATCTTGGCGAGGCTGTACCTCCATACATTGGTGGATTTACCAACGAGCTTGGATACAAAAACCTCTCACTAACCATGAGCTTTGAGTTTAGACTGGGGCATATCATCCCATCGTTCAATAACTTCAGAGGTCTAGACTCCCACAACCGCCACATCTCCGATATCACTCGCTGGAGAGCACCTGGTGATCAAGCTCAGATCCCATCAGTCAGCGTCATTAGCCCTGCTTTTTCAAAGTATGAGTTTGACGCCAACTTCGAGAAAGGAGACTATCTGCGCATGACATTCATAACTCTTGGGTACAACGTCCCTTCCAAATGGATTCAGAGAACAGCGCTCAATACAGCACGCTTCACACTCTCAGCTAGAAACTTATTCACGATCACGAAGTATGAGGGGATCGATCCCTCACTTAATGGCAGCTTTGGGTATCCTAACACACCTGAGCTCAATCTATCGGTCAACCTTGGATTCTAATAAAACAATATGAGACGATATATATCTACATTATTTCTTATTGCTATCCTCCTATCCGGTTGCGACAACTTCCTCTATGTAGAGCCTACCAATCAGGTGGCTATTACCTCTTTCGACGATGTAAGAGCTCTCATGGGAGCGCATCTTAAGGATCTCAAGGGGATGCCGGGAAGCAAGTTTGGCGGTGCTGCTGTACCATTTGTCAAAGACCCTGCCAGGCTCATCCTCACCTATTACTCTGGTGACATCGACCTTAAGACCTATATGGACACCTACATCGGTAGCAATAACCGCAGCGATGTAAATCTGTCATTGCAGTGGCAGCATACCTCTGTCCACACTAGGACTTGGTCACGCCTGTACAATAACATCGGCTACTACAACATGGTGCTAGAGGAGCTCGGGAAATATCCATCTGATGAGCAGGCACTCACAGAACAGGTATCCGGAGAGGCTCGAGTATTGCGTGCTTGGACCTTCTTCCAGCTGGTCACCCTCTTTGTACCCTACGGAGAGGCTGAGTATGGACTACCGCTCAACACCGCTCCAGAGACAGTAAGTGACTATGACTCATCACGCCCTCATCAGAGCAAGAACTATGAGTTTATCATCAGCGAGCTCACCGAGGTCTTGGACTACAAGGGGGCATTTGATCCTGATTATTCACTCTTCTACGACAAGCACATCATCCACACTATCCTAGCACAGGTATACCTCTATAAGGGAGGGTCTGCAGCAGGCGAAGCTCAAGATTATGAGCAGGCAGTCAAGCACGCTCGCGCTGCTCTTGAGTCTGGGGTCTCCTATGCTGTCTTCAATCGACACCTGATCGAACCTCAGCCTGGATACTACCGCAATAGTGGATTTGCGCTCTATGACCTAGTAGAGTCTGGATTTGAGCATCAAGACCTCCAGGGCAATATGTGGGCACCTGTCTATCCATCTGCAGAGCTCCTTGCACTATATGGCGACAACGATCTACGCAAGAGTGTCTACTTTGATCCCATGGGTAACTATGCTATTACCAAGCTAGAGACCAATACCATCTACTACGGTGATGAGTATGTTCTCTTTAGTGGAGCAGAGCTCAAGCTGATCATCGCTGAGTCACTTGCCCGCCTCGGCAAAGAGCAGGAGGCAGAGCAAGAGCTCAGGGAGTTTGCCAAGTCGCGCTATGAAGCGGGCACCGAGCCTCCCTATGGCAACGAGCCGATTCTTACCTCCATCTTGAAGGAGAGACAAAAGGAGTTTATCCTCGACGGCGTCATGAGCTGGGTAGATAAAGCCCGTACCGGTGCTACCATCACCCACCCTGCTCTCGACAAGGAAGACGGGTCTACCTATACCATCACAAAGGGAGACTTCCGATACACACTTCCTATCCCACGTAATGGTGAATTGGAGTACAACAAAATCCCCCAAAACCCAGGATGGGGCTCATTCTAAGACTAAATAGAGACTATGAAATCATATAGATTGCAATACAGCCTATTCACACTGGCACTATTTATTTCTTTGGTACTCTCCAGCTGCAAAGGCAAGGAGGACTACGAACCTGCAGGCTTCATAAGCATGGACCAGGTGACACGCCTAGAGCTCTCGCCCTCCAGCCCAGTACTCGCTTGCGACGGCAAGAGTACCCTTACATTTAGGGTTGAGGCATACTACGAGGTCGATGGCAAGGAGGCAAAGATGCTCCAGGATCGTATCCCTGCCGATCAGATCACAGTTACCTCTTCCGACGGGAAAAGCATCAATCTGAGTGAGGGGTACAGCACCACTTCATCTGCAGATCAGATCACCTTCAAGGCAGAGTACAAGGGAGCAAAGAGCATCGCTTCAGCTCCCATCGCAGTAGAATTGATCGCAGCTGAGGGAGAAGCATACACGCCCATCACAGTACCTGTACGATTCTATCTCATGTATACCGGTCAGGAAAAGGCCTTCGCTGATCGTTACCCCGATAGCCACTTCAGTGATATGCTGGCGCGACTCAATAGTGTCCTTGACGGTACTATAGAGACCAACATCCCTAGGGCTTTCAGTGCCAATGCAGGTGTCACCTTTAAGCTAGAGGGTGTTGAGCGTATTGAGTTAGGAGTCGCAGATGCCGACGACACCAATAGTTACATCAAGGACTACTTGATAGATCGACCAGAAGAGGTACTTCATATCTGGGTCAACGAGCATCAGGGTTGGTACGATGACTCCTACGAGCCAAAGGCAACCTTCGGCAATCCAGATGACATACCGATGCCTAAATACCAGGGGCTGACACACATCAGCGACATCAGCGAAATGGGCAAGCTCCAACAGCAATACATGGGTATCACCATGCGCTTTGGAGAGCTAACTCCTGACAATGCTGGTAAGCACTTCGAGTTTATCATCGGTAAGTTCTACGGTTTGCTTAGCCCAGGTAAAGACATGAGAGAACACGAGTATGGAGCGGAAGTCCCAGATGTAGACCTTGTGCCCGACACCTACTCATACAATATCGTTACAGGCTACTCTACCATCAAGGAGGCACGCCAGTCTGGTGTGGCGCAGTCCATCTACTACCAGAGCACCAATATCATGGAGAGAGATCGCTCCGCTGCCCAGATCATCTCACGTGGTCAGATCGCACGCATGAGACAGGTGATGCAGGATGTTCCATTCCGTCAGCAAGGATTTAAGAACTAATCCTTATCTCCGATAGCAAAGATGGGGCTCTGGGTCATCACACGATCTGGAGCCCTATTTTTTTCGATATGTCTATGATCGCTTGTCATCCCCCTATGGAGGCTTTGACGATGCAAATATACCACATGAAAAAGGGGGCTATCCTCTTTCATACACTTTCATCCCTTTTCGTACACTTTCATCCCTTTTCGTACATTTTGATACCGATCTATAGCGAAATAATCAGGGTTCTACGGATCTGCTGTATAAAAGCGGTGAAAATGAGTATCTTTGCCACGCATTTTTGACAGACGTACAAGCACAACATCATGATACAGCTCAATGACATCGCCATGCAGTTTGGCGGGAAGTTTCTTTTCCAAGACGTGAATCTCAAGTTCCTACCCGGTAACTGCTACGGCATCATAGGTGCCAACGGTGCCGGCAAGTCTACTCTACTCCGTATCATTAGCGGCGAGCTGGAGGCAACCCACGGCTCTATAGAGATGGCTCTTGGTGAGCGCTTGTCTGTCCTAAGTCAGGATCACTTTGCCTTTGACGAGGAGACCGTGCTCAATACAGTGCTCATGGGGCACGACAGGCTCTGGCAAAACATCAAGGAGCGCGAAGCACTCTATGCCAAAGAGGACTTCAGCGAAGAGGATGGACTACGTGCCGGCGAGCTCGAGGAGGCATTCGCAGAGATGGAGGGCTGGAATGCCGAGAGCGATGCTGCTCAACTCCTGAGCGGGCTTGGCGTCAAAGAGGATCAGCACTACCAGCTGATGGGCGACCTCAGCGGTAAGCAAAAGGTGCGTGTGCTACTCGCTAGGGCACTCTTCGGAAAGCCCGACAACCTACTCCTCGACGAGCCGACCAACGACCTGGACCTCCATACCGTCCAGTGGCTAGAGGACTATCTCGCCAACATTGAGGATACCACAGTCTTGGTGGTCAGCCACGACCGCCACTTCCTAGACTCCGTCTGCACCCACACTGCCGACATCGACTTTGGTAAAGTCCAACTCTTCTCCGGCAACTACAGTTTCTGGTACGAGAGTAGCCAACTCGCTCTCAAACAACAACAGCAGCAAAATAAGAAAGCTGAGGAGAAGCGCAAGGAGCTGGAGGAGTTTATCCGTCGCTTCAGTGCCAATGTTGCCAAGAGCAAGCAGACTACCAGCCGCAAGAAGATGCTAGACAAGCTCAATATCGAGGAGATCAAGCCCTCTACAAGGCGCTATCCCGGTATTATCTTTACTCCTGAGCGTGAGGTAGGAAATAAGATCCTAGAGATCAAGGGGCTCACGGCATACGCAGGAGGAGATGGCGAGGAGACCTTACTCTTTGAGAACCTAACATTTAATGTCGAGAAAGGAGATAAGATCGTCTTCCTCTCTCGTGATCCTAGAGCGATGACTGCGTTCTTCCAGATCATCAATGGTCAGCAGGAGCCAACGAATGGCACCTTCGAGTGGGGTCAGACCGTAACTTCGGCATATCTTCCACTGGATAATAGTGCGTTCTTTGATACGGACGAAGATTTGCTACAGTGGATCTCACATTTTGCCAAGGATACCAACGAGGTATACCTTAAGGGGTACCTCGGGCGCATGTTATTCAGCAACGAGGACATCAAGAAGAGTGCTCGCGTGCTCAGCGGGGGTGAGAAGATGCGCTGTATGATAGCCCGCATGATGCTTCAGGATGCCAACCTCTTAGTACTCGACACCCCCACCAACCACCTCGACCTCGAGAGTATTCAAGCCTTCAACAACACTCTAGTGAGCTTCCCAGGCAATATCTTATTCTCCAGCCACGACCACGAGTTTATCCGTACTGTAGCAAACCGTGTCATAGAGATTGGCCCTAAGGGCATGATAGATAAGCTGATGAACTACGACGACTATATCACTGATACCATCGTAGCTGCGCAGCAAGAAAAGATCTACTAAGGTATATACACTCCGGTAAGAGGTGCTTACCAAAACTGCACCTCTTTGAAGGCAAAGGAGCGCACCTCCCCGGAAGCCTCATCCTCAATATCTAGAAGACCATTAGGGTGCACCCCGAGGAGCATCCCCCGAAAGGTGGTTCCTTCAGCCGTCCTATAGGAGCACCCAGGCTGGCGGTACCTAAAGAGATGGCTGTGGTACTCCTCACGGAGAGAGGCTGAGTCATCCGCTAGCCCAGCAAGTCGCTCCTCAATCCGCTCGATCGTCTCTCTGACCAACACATCATGCCAATTCTGATCCGGCTGATACCCCTCGAGTACCATGGAGGTTGCGGGTGGGGCATAGCTACCAAAGGACTTTTGGCATACATTAAGCCCTACTCCAATGATGGAGTAGTCCCAACTATTGCCCAGCCAAGCATTCTCTGTAAGTATCCCAGCGATCTTTCGCTTTCCCTCCACCAGCAGGTCATTGGGCCATTTTATCTCTACCTGGTTGGTCAGATACTCCTCCAGCAGATCCGCTAGTGCCAAAGAGGTGACCACATTGAGATCAAAGGGAGCTAGAGCCAACTCTCTATCAGGTCGAAGCAAGAGAGAGAGGGTAATGTTTTCCCCTGCTGCAGCCTCCCAATGATTGCCCTTCTGTCCCCTACCCGCTGTCTGATCATAGGCAGTGACAACCGTCAGAGAGGGGAGATCCGGATCCTTACGGAGCCAGTCCAAGAGGTAACTATTGGTGGAGTGCACCGACTCGAGATGAAGATGTCGCATCATTGCCTTGGCCGTGCCACCTTCGTACGCACCACTGGGATCATCAATCCTAAAAAGACGATCAACAACAGAGCATTGGCAGCCCATGCTATTGTCTCTGTGCGATGCACTGACTTAGGATCGAAGCGAAAGACAATCTCATGCTCACCCGCTGGGATCATCAACCCTCGCAACAGATAGTTGACTCTTAAGATATCACTCTCTACACCGTCTATTGTCGCGTGCCAGCCATGTGGGTAATAGATCTCGGAGAAGACCGCTACCCCATCATGCCTATTAGTGGAGCGATAGTGCAGTTCATCTGGTGCATAGGAGACCAGCGTAATCTGTGCAAGTGAGTCCTTGGATAGCGTGTCCTCTACAAGCTCCTGAGTAAACGGTGGAGCAATCACAGCTGTCTCTGCAAGCGACACCTTGCCGAGCGACATAAACTCCTCATTCGCATCCGACACCTGCTTCACCTTACGAACAAACCACGCTGCACCGTATGCTCCCTCGTCGATGTGCAGTTGCTGACCTTGCACTGAATCCGGCAAAATATAATATTTTGTATTGAGTGCCCTCAGTACGTTCATATCCATCTGGCTCAGGTAACCCTCGATCAGATCCTGATATCGCTGTAGCTTGGCAGCATGGTATCCACCGACGGAGCGATGATGGTAGGAGGTGGTAGCGTCGTTGTAAGTGTTGACCGTGAGGTTCATCACTCTATGCGCACCCTGATTATCCTCCAAAATAATGGCGTCTATCGGACTGACCCGAGAGACTGCCATTGCTACATTACTCGCCTTATGGTACTTGCTATCATTGACGTAGCGCTTGTCTACACTCCAGAGATCTACGAAGGAGAGCCCAAGCACGAGTGCAACCATAAGTTCCCGCTTGATCTTCTGCTTGTAAAAAAGATAGAGAAGCAGACAACCTGCAAGGATAAATAGAAGGCTACGCAGTGCATCACTACTCAGGATAGCACCTCTCACCTTCTCTAGATCGTTCAGCACCGGTGCAAGATCGGGATACTGCACTAGATATTGTGCATAGGCTTGCCGCTCCATCTCACTCATCAAAGCTCCTCCAGCAGTAGGGACGAGCCACATCAGGAGCGCCACACCACCGGTCAATACCAATGAGATGATAAGTGGAGTACGCTCACGCTGAAGTATCTGCGGGTCCTTAGCGATCAGCACCAATCCCCATAGCGCGAAGAGCACCACGGTCATCTCAGCCACTACGAGGATAGACGAGGGCGTTCTGAACTTGTCATAGAGTGGCATGTAGTCTATAAAGAGACTCGTAAGCCACATAAAGTGATGTCCCCAAGAGAGCATCACCGTCAGCACTGTGGCAATCAGTAGTGCCCACTTCATAGGCCCCCGAGCAACGAATATACCGAAGATCGCTAAGAAGAGCACAAATGCCCCGACATATACAGGCCCTGCGGTAAAAGGTTGGTCTCCCCAATATCTATTTTGCGAAGCGACGAAGTTGCGACTGCCATAAGATGCTTTGGAAAGTGCTGGCTCGGTCATCCCTATTTGCCCTGAGCTACCGCCCTTCGCGTCAGGGATCAGGAAGGTCAGCATCTCATCTATGCCATAGCTCCACTGCGTGATGTACTCCTTATCTAGCCCCTTACTATTACTCTCCTGTGCGTCCGGGTCGTCCAGCACCGTTATCTCACGCCCTCCACGCATCGTCTCTTTGGAGTATTCGTAGGTGTGGTAGAGGCTGGTCCCATTGATGGCAATCCCCACTAGAGCACCGCCGAGGACTGCGACAAAGGCTTTTCCAAATGCACTCCACGCCCCTTTGCGACCTGCCTCCACCGCCCATGCGATCACCATAGCCAGGATCAGGAAACAGAAGTAATAGCTCATCTGTATGTGGTTGGAGTAGATCTGCAAGGCGGAGAAAAGCCCTGTCACCAAAAAACCTAACCAATACTTCCTACGATGAAATGCCAAGACCAAGCCAGCCACAGTGGGCGGGATATAGGCAAGCGTCAGTAACTTCCACAGATGCCCCGCATCGATCAAAATGATGAAGTAGGAAGAGAACGCCCAGAGCAATGCCCCGCCTGCACTGAGCAGACGCTGACAACTCCAGCTCCTCATAAATATGTAGAAGCCCAACAGCATCATGAAGATCAGATAGCTGTCTCCAGGTAAGAAGTTGATCCAAGGGAGCCGCAGCCGATAGAGGTTCTGCATCGCCTTGATCCCTTCAGCAGACGGATAGGAGGGAGAGATCTGATACATAGGCATCCCACCAAAGAGGCTACCCGTCCATAGAGAGCGGTATCCGGTCTCCTTTTCATACTGCACCACATCTTGTCCGGTACCCGAGGCGGCAGCTCCGTCCGCCTGAAAGAGCACTCGACCCTCAAAGGCAGCAGGGGTGAAGTATGCTACTGCAACGATAACAAAGAAGAGTATTACCGCAATCTCACGCACCCATCCTCTCTGATACCACTTTTCATGTTGTTTCATAACTGTCTGGTCACCCATCCTTCTATTCCTCTATTCCTTTAGCTTCTCTTTTACCTTCAACTCAGGGAAGTGCTCCTCCACATAGCGGTACATAAAGTCAAGCGCTGCCATACGCTCATTAGGAA
>JAUNLH010000025.1:0-10233 GCA_030532365.1 Porphyromonas sp. | reverse complement strand
ATCGCGCCCACCTCATGGCGTGGCTCAATACCGAAGCTCTTCATGATCTCATTGCCATCGACAGGAGGCTGGAAGTTACGGATCCTATCCTTTTCCTCTATCTCCTTCAGTTTTTCCCGAACGATAGCGAAGTTTTGCAGGTACTTCTGTACTTTTTGAGGGTTCTTCGAGGTAAGATCCGACTCACACATGGTCATGAGGTCCTCGACATCATCACCTGCCTCAAAGAGCAACCTCCGCACCGCACTATCTGTCACACCATCATCGGCCAACTGCGCAGGACGCATGTGGAGCTTCACGAGCTTCTGCACATACTTCATACGATCGTCAAGTGGGAGCTTGATGCGCCTAAAGATCTTGGGCAACATCTTAAATCCCAAGAAGTCATGGTTGTGAAAAGTCCATCCTGCGCCCTTGACAAACCGTTTGGTACGTGGCTTTCCTATATCATGAAAGAGGGCAGCCATACGTAACCAAAGGTCATCGCTCTGCGCTGCAACGTTATCTACCACTAAGATCGTGTGGTAAAAATTATCCTTATGCCCTATGCCCTCACGTGTCTCGATATTGCGTAGTGCGGACACCTCTGGCAGATACTCCTGCATCAGTCCACCCTGCTCCATCAGTGCCAGTCCTACAGAGGGGCGCTGGCTCTCCATGATCTTCTCAAACTCGGTAGTGATGCGCTCCATCGACACCACCTTGGTTAGGCGCTCCGCATTATCACGGATCGCCTGCATGATGTCCGACGGTATCGTGAAGCCGAGTTGCGAAGCAAAGCGGACGGCACGCATCATCCGCAGCGGATCATCAGAGAAGGTGATCCCAGGCTCTAGAGGTGTACGTATGATGCCTTGCTCCAAATCATGCACCCCATCAAAGGGGTCATTGAGATGCCCTTTGTTTGGACCATTGAGGGTAATCGAGAGGGCGTTGATGGTAAAGTCTCTACGGCGTTCATCTTCTTCAAAACTAGCCTCTTCCACTACCGGCTTTCTACTGTCCTCATTGTAGCTCTCCCTCCTTGCACCTACAAACTCCAACTCTAGTCCACGGTGCTTCACCTGTGCTGTCCCAAAGGTTTTGAATGTAGCGAGCCGAGCACCATTCCCAATCGCCTTCGCCACTGCTTCAGCCAGGGCAATACCACTCCCCTCCGTTACTATGTCTATATCCGATGTATGTCTCCCGATCAGTAGGTCGCGTACTGTACCTCCCACCACGCGCGCCTCCATCCTAAGGCTATCTGCCACTTCACCTATTAGATTGGGAAGCTCTGCTCCCATCGCCTCTTCTAGGAGAGCCCATCTCTCTTCACTGCTCTTGTATAGGTTCAACTCCCTTTTCCTCCTCTTCTATTATATTTTCAGTCAAAGCCACGACATACTCTGGTCGCCCCTTTACTTCGTCAAATATCACTTCGATATACTTACTCATCACACCGATGGTCAATAGCTGTAGACCACCAAAAAATATCACCACAATCATGATGGAGGACCAGCCCGATGCAGGATAGGTAAAGCCAAAGATCTTGCCCAACAAGACCCAGAGGGCTAAAAGGACTCCGATCCCCACAGAGATAAATCCAAGGCGGGTGGCGACCCTCAGCGGTTTTTTGGAAAAGTATTGAAGCGCATCCATTGCCAGACCAATCATGCGCCCCAACGTGTACTTTGTACTTCCTGCTGCACGTTCTTGCCGGTCGTAATAGAGGGGCGCCTGTGGAAAACCGAGCCAACTGATGATGCCTCGCACATATTTGTTGTGCTCCGGAAGCGCATTAAACGCCCTTAGCACTTGCTGGTTTATCAGCCTAAAGTCACCCGTATCTACAGGGAAAGGGTGATCCGTCATCGAGTTAAGGAAGCGGTAAAATACCTTTGCGGTCCATTTCTTCATCCAAGTCTCCCCATCTCTCTGGCGTCGTACACCATAGACCACCGCAACATCCTCTTCTAGCATCTTACGCCACATCTCTGGGATCACCTCGGGCGGGTCTTGCATGTCTGCATCAATGATCGCCGCATACTCCGTCTTGCAGTGGCGCATACCCGCTGTCACTGCTACCTGATGGCCAAAGTTACGACTCAGGTGAACCACCTGTATGCGACTGTCCTCTTGTGCATAACGGTGCAACAGCTGTGGCGTACGATCCTTGCTCCCGTCATTGACAAAAAGCATCCAACTTTCTACACCCTCATGCTCCTTCAAGCCTGTCAGCATGGCACTCACCCGCTCATAACAGAGTGGGAGCACCTCCTCCTCATTATAGCAGGGTATGATGATGGTTAAAGTCTTCTTCATGTCGCTTTGCTCCTATGCTCTAAAGGTTATCAGCTTATTCAGCACAAAATTAAATGCAGAGAAGACAACCATCGTCAGCAACTGCTGGGTATAGTTTGGGATCTCTGTATAATTCTGCATCAAAGTCAATGCGCCAAACTGTATCGCGTAGCAAAAGAGGAAGATCAAGATAAACTGCAGAAATCGCCCCCAAGTGTGCTTCGCACCAAAAGTCCAGCGACTATTCAGTACAAAGCTACTGATCAGACCGCCCGCATAGCCCAGCAGGTTGCTCAACTCTATGGAGAGCCCTGATACCTCCTGTGCGATATAGATGATCCCGGCAGTGAGGATGGTATTGATCACTCCTACCGAACTATACTTAAGCAGTTGCGAACCCCATTCTTTGAGAAACTCGCTAGCCCGCTCTTCTTTATTTTTCATACCCGCTTCCATAATTTAAGCACAAAGTTACTCATTTTGACTGACTCATCTCATCCAGTACTAAACACCAAGAGAGTGATGTAGAAGTGTCTCCAGCAATACGGTCAGGAGACAAAACTAAGTCTACAGTAATCTTTCAACCTAAGGCTTTCGTTAAGTTCTTCCCTAACTACGGTAGACGCTCTCTTGTTCTTTCGACCATGCAAAGATACCACACGAAAAAGGCGCATATCCTATTTCATCCTATTTCATCCCTTTTTATGCACTTTGATACACTCTTATCCTTTTTGATCCCATTTCGGGCAGAAAGGGCGAGGCGATCGGATCAGGTGCTCTCTACATGATGAGGTGGAGGTGCTTACCACGGTAGGTGAGGGTCGCTGGGGTCTGCTCTGGGTCATGGAGCCTAACCTGTACAATGAGTATGATTGTGGGGAGGGGCACTCTGCCATGCTGTAGCTGCTGGAGCAGTCGGCCCACCTCTGTACCCGAAGCCTGCATGAGCGGTTGCCCCGTTAGTGTAAATAGCTCTATCCGAGCTAGGTGGGGATAAGCTGCCAAGAGGGGTGCTAGCTGCTCAAAGGTGAGCTCTGGATCTTCAGGCCACAAGACAGCTGTTCCTTCTTCATCAGACTCCACCGCCGGGGGCAATCCCAGCACAGAGTTAGCAACTCCCGGGGTGCCACCAGCGCTCTCCTCTGTCGCCCTACGCCAACTGCTACGTAGCGTCCCATCCAGATCAGGCGACCTCCTCTCCAGAGCATAACCTGTGCGGTCGGTGCTCTTCCGACCGAGCCACTGACGGCGGGAAATCACACGATCGATCACTTCATCATCTAGGTGGGTCCGAAGTTCAATCTCAGAGTAGGTCGGGCTAATGCTTGGGAAGTCTATGCGCTCTACAAAGGTCTCACTGTCGTGCTTTGGATGCAATAGCGTCAATGCTTCGGGAAAGGGCGAGAGCACCACATAAGCTCCAGCTTCAAGCCGCTGGGGCAGGCGCACTGGTATCCACGAGATGGCACTCGCCTGCTCCTGCTTATTCGCGTAGGTCAGGTAGATATCGGTCAGCTCTACAGCTTCGGACGAACGATTATACAGCTCTATATAGCGCTCACCCGTTGACTTGGGGCTGAGCATCAGTTCGTTAATAACGATTGATCCTTTAGGCACCGGTCTAAAGGGGACTAACGTAGTACGCTTGCCTGGAGTACCTCCGTCAGGGTGATTGCTCCGTCGCCAGAAGTCTGGCTGATAGCCGACCCGCTCTAGAGCTGCCTTACCTTTTATTTCTCCCTCACCGTAGAGCCGTGAAGTAAAGTGAAGTTCATCTACCACAGCTCCACTCCCACTAAGCAGGGCTAGGTAAAAGCTACCACTCAAGGCTGGGAAACTCTCGAGCGGTACCAATGTCGCTTCGCGCGTCGGCGGTAGCTCCTCAGCAGGATAAAGAATGGCAAAAGCACCCGGGGAGAGCACCGCTGGAGGTAACGAGTGCTTTGAGATGCGGTATTGCAACTGGAGTTGCCCTAGCTGAACCGGCTGGTCGGTGTTATTGAGCAGCTCGATATAGCGCAGGTAGCGCAGAGGTCCACTGTTAGGAGGGTCCGCCATCACCTCAGTGATAAAGAGCCCATAGGGCACCTCGATCGACGAGGGCTTGCTTGGCTCGGTCTGGATCACAAAGGAGATCGAAGCGACCTCACCTGAGAAGGTCTGTAGCCCAGTCACCTCTACGTCGTAGGTGGTATCGGGGAGAAATGCAGCTCCCATCTCGATGACCAGCTGGTCCGGTGTGGCACCGGCAAAGAGCTGAGGTTGCAACCCTTCACAGAGCACTTTAGCTTTACTCACATCTACCGGCTGATTGAGCTGCACCAGGACTCTCCCACGCTCCTCTACCTTTACCTCCTTCCACTGGAGAGGAGGCTCCTCTTTATCCTGATGAAGCACAACCGGCAGGTAATAATGATAGTTGAGCTTCTTACGACTGGTAAAGTGGGTCTTCAGCTCCATCCTTGGGAGTACCACCCCATCCATGAGGGGAAACCACTCACTGATCACTGGATCATCTAGATGACCAATAGTAATGAGCTGGACACCTCTCTGCGGATCATAGCGTAGCTGCATATAGAGCGACTGCCAAGCTATTGCAGGAGACAAGACAGAATGCGATACGATGGTCTGCTCGCTCAGCTTCTCCCAACGATTGCCCTCCACCTTGTGGTAGTTGGCTCTTGACAGCGACAGTAGGCGCCCATTCTCCTCTGGTCGTAAAGAATATTGATAAAGATAGGAGCCACGCTCTTCACTGAAGAGCACCAGCGAGAAGCCATTTTGCCCCGTAGGTAACGACTCAAACTCCACCCGAAACTCCCACGCAGTTACTCCTGATGGCGGTAGTGAATAGTCGCACCAAAGCCGGGCACTTCCGGCAAAGTCATCGTCCAGATAGGTGATCCGCCCCGACTCGTAGTGAAAGAGGTGACGATCCCCCTGCCAGCCCCCCTCCCACTCTTGTGCAGTGAGTGGAAGAAAAAACAGGAGCTGGAGCACTATCAGTGCCCAGCTCCTGTTACCATTAGATATAATCGTTTTCTTACTCAGCAAACGCATGGCGGAAACCCTGTACCTTATTCCAAGCTCCACGAGTGAAGTCAGGGACCTCTACAGGCATACTGCCATTTTCAAGTGATATTGCACTCAATGGTACTAAGCAGCTCCACTCTGCTAGGTCATAGACATCCATATCAAGTGGAAGTCCATTTTGCAAGCAGTAGACCAAGCGGTAGTCCATGATGAAGTCCATACCACCATGACCGCCCACCTCACGAGCCATCTCCTCTAGCTCCTTATGGATCGGGTGCTTGTACTCCTCCATCAGCTGCTGTTGTGTCTCAGCTGGGAGCCAGCGGTGTGCGTTTAGATCCTCATGGTCAGGTACACTCTCCGCATTGGCAAGTGAGCTACCCTGCAGTGCTAGTAACTGTCTTGGATACTTAGAGGCATAGCCCTGTGTGCCAGCGATGTTGTACTGACGGCTATAAGGACGTGGTGTAGTCACGTCGTGGTGGATCTCAATGGTCTTGCCCTTCTCTGTACGGATCAGGGTGAGTGTGTGCTGACCGTTCTTGATCTGGTCGGCATCCTCAGCCTTTACCTGACGACCTTCACCATCCTCACCGGCACGGTTTGCTCTTACCCAAGCTGGTAGAGAGACAGGATCTGCGTCCATAGAGACAAGGTAATTCATCTTATCACCTCTGTGGATATCAAGCACCTGGCAAGCCGGGCCCATCCCGTGTGTAGGATAGACATCTCCGCGGTGAGCCTTGTTAAAGGCAAGTCTCCAGTCGTTTTCATAGTAGTTCCAGAAGTCCTCCAGCTGGTGAATGTAACCACCCTCGGCATAAACGATCTCACCAAGTAGCCCCTCTTGCACCATATTAAGGACAGTGAGCTCGAAGAAGTCATAGACACAATTCTCGAGCATCATACAGTGCTTGCGGGTCTTCTCAGAGGTGTCGACCAGGGTCCAAAGGTCATCAATGGTGATGCCCACGGGCACCTCTACAGCTACGTGCTTACCTTGCTCCATGGCATACTTTGCCATCTCTACGTGGACAGCCCAGTCAGCAGCGATGTAGATCAGATCAAGGTCAGGACGCTCCACCAGCTCACGCCAAGCATCAGCGCTACCGGAGTAGAGGTCAGCAGCAGGCTTGTCGTGCTTTAGGAGGATCTCATTGGTCCTCTCAGCTCTGTCGGCATGTAGGTCACAGAGTGCCAGTACCTCGGTACCAGGGATAAAGCAGAAGCGCTCTACTGCACTTGGGCCTCTCATACCCAGCCCGATAAATCCGACTCTTACGGTCTCTAGCTTTGGCGCTGCAAAAGCGACCATATCCTCCTGACCTGCAGGACGCTCTGGGGTCTCAACGCGGATAAGGTTTGCACCAGCTTCTTGACCGCCATTCTCTTTGTTGGTACAGCCTGCTAGAAGTAGCAGACCAGCAAATAAGACAAATAAAAGATTTCTTTTCATAACTCAATTATTTTTTGGCATGTTAGTATCAATTAGCCCACAAGATACCAAAAATTAGCAAAAGAAGTAGGGGTTTATAATAATTAGTTAACGGTAGCAATTTATCTGCATACAACCAATCTTCAGGAAGTAACTGGTTGACTAATAGAAGTTTGAGAAGGAAAAAAACAAAAAGGTGAACGAATAAGAAACGAGCGAAGTTCTCTTACCCTCTTTGTTTTTCACAACTTCAATGACCTCTCGTTCGGATGTGACAAAGATAAACTACATTGAGAAACTATAAGAGAAGCACAGAAACAACTTGGATGAAAACTCGAAAAATGCATCGAAATCAAGCAACATAATTTTTTATCTTGAGTCATTGAGAAGATTGCTCATCGTTCCTTCGTTTTTCTGAAACAAAAAAGGTATCTTTATATGGGTAATATCACCTTTAATTTGTTATCAAATCACCAAATGAATGCAATCAATAGACTAAAAGTTGTACTTGTCGAAAAACAACGCACAAGTAAATGGCTGGCTGAGCAACTTGGAAAATCAGAAAATACGGTCTCCCGGTGGTGCTCCAATAAAGTACAACCCTCCCTTGAAAACCTTGTGGAGATTGCCAAGGTGTTGGATATAGAGGTGCGATTGCTCATCACCCCCACGAAAGATAAATCGATATAAGCTACATACAATGGCTAAGAAAAAGAAGAGAGCAGAGGATGCTGCACCCACCCTCGAAACCATACTTTTTAATTGCAGAGAATACCTGCGTAGTAATGCTTCACTCAATGACAAGAGGGACCTCCTCCTGACCCTTGTTTTCCTCCGCTTTATCGGAGAGAAGTTTGAAGAGGAGCAAGAATCCCTACGCCGCAAATGTATCGATAATGGCATGACCGATGAGGGTGAAATACAGGGCTTTCTCGATCAGCCGGGCATGTATAGCCGTGCCGCCTTCGTGCCTTCTCCTGCCCGCTGGGACAGACTTATGCTGACACCTCCTACAAAACTCAATGCTTTCCTCGATGATGCTTTGGTAGCGCTCGAAGATAGTGGGGAGACCTTCAAGGGGTGTGTACGCTTGGAACTATTTACCTCCATTGGTCTCGAGCCAAATGTCATCAAAAAGGTGATGGATGAGGTCAATAAAATTTCGCACAAACGATTTGGCACAGAGCGAGACCTTATTGGACGTGTGTACGAGTACTTTCTCAAGAGCTTTGCTATCAACGCCACCAAGGAGGAGGGGGAGTTTTACACGCCCCACGACATTGTAGAGTTGATAGCTGCTTTCGTAGAGCCTTTTGACGGGACACTCTATGACCCTTGCTGCGGGTCGGGCGGTATGTTTGTGCAGTGTGCCAAGTATGTGGAGGCTATGCAGGGCAATATCATGCAGATCAATGTCTATGGCCAGGAGGCGGATCCGGCTACCTATCGCTTAGCGAAGATGAATCTCGCAATGCGTGGCATATCGCACCACTTGGGCGAAAAGAATGCCTCCACCTTTACTAATGATATGCACCGAGGATTGACCTTTGACTATATCATGGCTAATCCCCCTTTTAACCTTAAGAAGTGGTACGATCCTTCGCTTAGCAATGATGCTCGCTGGGCAGATTATGGACTGCCCCCCGAAGGCAATGCCAACTACGCGTGGATACTACACATGCTCTCCAAGCTCCGTCCGGAGCGAGGAATTGCAGGTTTCCTCTTGGCTAATGGCGCATTGGGCGATAGCGATGCCGCAACGATTCGTCAAAAGCTTATCGAGGCAGATAAAGTAGAAGCCATTATCGTCCTCCCTCGTGAGCTATTCTATACGACTGATATCTCTGTCACACTGTGGGTACTCAACCAAAACAAACGTGGCGGACGGTGGCACGACCGCAATCTCCGCTCTCGACAAGGTGAGGTGCTTTTTATGGACTTGCGTAGCTGGACGGAAAACCCTGTCAAGGGGGAGCAGAAGAAGAAAGTGATGTTCACTCAAGAGCAGATCAAGCGAGCTGTAGCCATATACCACACTTGGCAAGCGGAGGGGACAGACGGAGCAAGCTATGCCGAGCCTGAGCTATATCGCTCTGTAGCTATTGATGAGCTGAGGGCAAATGAGTTCACTCTCGTCCCCAGTCGATATATCGAGTTCGTAGATAGAGATAGCCAGATCGATTACAAACAGGTACTTAGCCAGACCGCAAGTAGCGTATCCGAGCTACTTAAGCGTCAAAAGGAGAATGACGAAAGGCTTCGTCACGCATTAAAACAACTGGGTTATGGCAACGAATAAGACCCAATGGGTACGCCTCGGTGACTATATCGAGCAGTGCGACGATCGGAATACAGGGAGGAAATATTTTGTTGAGGACGTAAGGGGGATCAGTATAGAAAAGAAATTTATCTATACCAAAGCGAATTTGGATGGTGTAGCGCTTGCTCCATACAAACTTGTCAACCCCTTAGAGTTTGGATATGTATCGGTAACTTCACGTAATGGAGGTAAAATATCACTTGCTATAAACAATAGTAAACAAACATACATTGTATCGTCTTCGTACGAAGTATTCAAGTGTAAAAGTGAACTACTCCCAGAGTATCTGTATATGCTATTAAGTCGTAGTGAGTTTGATCGTTATGCCCGTTTTAACTCTTGGGGCAGTGCAAGAGAAACTTTTAGTTGGGAGGAGCTATGCCGTGTTAGTATCCCTCTGCCTTCCATGGAGGTACAGCGAGATTTGGTGGCGACCTACGAGGGATTGCAACGACTTGCCGAAGACAACGAAGCACTGATAGCACCGCTTACCGAGGCTTGCCAAGCCTTTATCATCGACTGCAAACGCAAATACCCCTCTGTCCCCCTCGGCGACTACATCGAGGAAGTCGATGAACGAAATACAGCAGGGAAACGCTACCCATTTTGTGGGGTAAATAAAGACAAGACTTTTATGCCTACTATGGCAAATATAACTAATCTTGATAATCGGAAGTACAAGCTGGTAGAGCAGGGTTTGTTTGTATTTAGTGGTATGCAGACTGGTCGTGATGAATGTATTAGAATAGCCTATCAAAATGAACCCGACGTATTGATTATCTCACCAGCGTACACAACATTTAGAGTAAAAGAGACTTCGGAGCTTCTCCCTCAATTTCTGTATATGCAGTTTATACGACAAGAGATGGATAGATTGGGGTGGTTCTTAAGCGATGGGAGTATTCGTTCTAATTTAGACTGGGACAGGTTTTGTGACATCCGCATCCCCTTACCCCCTATAGAGGTGCAGGAGTCTATTGTGCGCTTGTATCATTGTATTGAGGAGGCTAAAAGCATTGCCCAAGAGGCACGTGAGCAGTTGAGGGCACTCACCCCCGCTCTCGTGCAATACGCCATACATAGTTGATTTATAGCGAGGAGAAAGAGCATGAGCAAGATTTCGATACGATTTTTCAACGACCGAGAGGTACGAGCCGTCTGG
>JAUNLH010000024.1 GCA_030532365.1 Porphyromonas sp. | reverse complement strand
GGGAACTTCGACAGATCTAAGTTCCCAACTTAGATTTTTTAAGTTCGGAGCACCACCGTCCCTCCCCTCGGAAGTCTATTTGATAGAGAGGTCACGAAAGAGTACTCTTTTCTCGCTTTTGATAGCCGTGTAGTGGGCGGTTCTCAAAAACTCTTGGCACCTTTGCACGACAGAGAGATCCTCTTATAGACGATCGTCGCACAAGGAGCAGCAACATGAGACAGCACTTGACTTCAGAGCATAGCAAGACCATCCTCAGACTGGGCATCCCCATTATGCTGGGGCAGTTTGGCGTGATCTTGGTCGGGTTTGTAGACAACATCATGATCGGGAGGTACGGCACTCTGGAGCTGGCAGCCGCCTCCTTTGTCAATGGCTGGATCAATCTCGCCTTTGTCGTCTCTATAGGCTTCTCCTACGCACTCACCCCACTAGTGTCGGGTAGCTATGCCACTGCCAATGGAGCACTCAAGACCTTACTTAAGAGCGGGCTCCTTGCCAATCTGATCGTAGGGCTGGGGCTCTTTGTGGTGATGGGGCTCTGCTTGATCAACCTGCACTGGTTTGGTCAGCCCGAAGAGCTCCTACCGCTCATCCGCCCCTACTACCTGATCCAGCTGATCAGCCTGCTACCGGTCGCCCTCTTCAATGGCTTCAAGCAGTTTGTCGACGCCGTGGGAGAGACCAAGACCGGCATGATGGCGGTGATCGTGGCTAACGTCTTCAATATCATTTTTAACTACCTCCTCATCTTCGGCAAGGCAGGTCTCCCAGAGCTAGGACTCATCGGTGCGGGGATCGCCACCCTAGGTGCGAGGGTGCTCTCGCTTATGATTGTCTACTATGTGGTGCACCACTCAGGGCGCTTTAGAGAGATCTTTGAGAAGACCAAGAGCAGAGCTGGGGCGTTGCAGAGAGCGACCATCCGACGTATCTTCCACCTCGGCACCCCCTCTGCCATTCAGATGGGGCTCGAGGCAGGTGCCTTCTCCGTCGCTGTGATCATGGTTGGCTGGCTGGGGAGTGCTGAGCTGGCAGCGCACCAGATCGTGCAGACCATGGGCACGCTCGGCTTTATGATGTTTTATGGGATGTCCTCTGCTGTCAGTATCATGGTGGGGCGATACCATCAGCTCAAGCGGGCAGGCGAATTAAGAGCAGTGGTGAGGTCGGGGCTATATATTCAGCTCCTCATGGCACTGACAGTGATTGTGCTCATCATCTCTCTTCGCAATAGACTGGGAAGCTACTTCGGTGGAGACGCTGAGGTACAGGCGATTGTCTCCCTCTTGGTCTACCCACTAGCAGGGTATCAGATCTTCGACATGCTCCAGATCCTCTTTGCCAGCACGCTGCGGGGGATGCAGGACGTCCGCTTCACGGCTATTGCCGCTTTTGTCTGCTATATCTTCATCACCATCGGTAGTGCCTACTACTTCGGCTTTATCCTCCAGTGGGGCGTCGTAGGCGTCTGGCTCAGCTTCCCGATTGGCTTTATCTGCCTCTCCTCCGCACTGATCATCCGCTATCGGATATTGGTCAAGCGACTTCAGAGGAGCACATCGACCGCTAGGGTGTAAAAAGAGACCGACTCTGCGCCCGCTCTGAGTAGCGCCTGCCCGGCATGTACTAGGGTGGCACCGGTGGTCAGCACATCATCGACGAGCAGAAGACGGCGCCCCACGAGATCGACCGCGTCAGGTACAAAGAACTGCTCCGACAGAGCTTCCCAGCGCCTTTGTGGGCTCCTCCGTGTCTGGGTACCGCGGTGCTCCTTGCGGGCGAGTGCATCCTCCAATAGTGGTAAGTGGTAGGTCTCTGCTATGCCGTGCGCTATGTACACCGACTGGTTGTAGCCCCTCCTACGCTGGCGAGACCTGGTGAGGGGCACCGGCACGATGGCTGTCACGTCCATGAAATGGTTATCTCTCCAGTGGTAGGTAGCGAAGTGACGTGCCAACCGCTCTCCCAGCCCTGCCTGACCGTTGTACTTTATCTGGTGGATCAGTGCTCGTGCTGTGTTGTCGGGAGTAAAGATGAGATCGGAGCGATACTCCGTAAAGGGGAGGTGCCCCGCTAGCCGTTGGTGGGCTTTGTGAAACCGCTCCACAGCACCACGGTAGAGGGGCATTCGGTCGAAGCAGACACCGCAAATCACCTGCTCCTCAGCTGTGAGTCGGCTGTCGCACTCTATGCAGTAGCTGGGTAATAGAAAGTCAGTCGCCCGCTTGATATGAGTCCCCACTCTCCTCATCGCGTGTCACCTCTAGATCCATCTGATCTATCACTATCTCAGCATACTCTGCTCCGAAGCCCCTGCGGTAGGCAGCTTGCACTAGCTTTGCTCTCAGCTCGTAGGTATTGGTCGACTTCTTTCGATATCCCTCTAATCGTCGGCTGAGGTCTTGGTTCAGTGTCTCCAGCCACTCTTCTCGGCTCACCTCTGATAGTGCCTTATTGATGACACCATCAGGGATCCCTTTTTGCCGCAGCTCCATCCTTAGCAGCATCGGACCCTTATTGAGGAAGCGCCGCTTGTCGCTGATGTAAGACCTCGCATAGCGCTCCTCGTCGACATAGCGCTCACGGCACAGATAGTCCATCACCTCCGAGACCATTGACTCATCTACCACGCCCTCGCCCCACTGCCAGAGCTTACGCTCGACCTCAGCGGGCGACTTCTCGGAGCGGGCTGTGTAAGCTGTCGCCTTGCGTAGCAATAGTTTGAGCGCCTCCGCTCTGCCGTTGTAGTCCTCTTGTATCATCGTCGACCTATATAAAAACGCTCCCTACCGCATAGATCCTGCCGTAGCGTGCCTTTCAACCCATACCGTGCGCCCTCTGCCAGCACCTCCTGAGCAGTGAGAGGATTGAGCTCGAATGCGATGACGCCCCCACTATTGAGCTGGGGCACATAGAGCTCTAAGATCCTGCGATAGAAGAGGATACCATCTTCGTTCGGAACGAAGAGCGCCTCCTCTGGCTCATGATCTAAGACGTGGGGTAGCATCTCCTCCGCCTCGTGCTCCAAGACGTAAGGAGGATTACTGACCACGAGATCAAACTGCCCCTCAGCTCGGAAGTCGGGGGAGAGCAAGTCGCCCTGCCGTAGCTCTATACGCTCCTCTAAGCCCTCTCTCTGAATGTTTTCTCTCACCACCTCAAGCGCTACCTCACTGATATCCAAAGCTGTGACATGCAGCTCCCCCAACTCTCGTGCGAGGGCAAGGGCAATGCAGCCACTACCGGTACAAAGATCGATCGCTCGGCGTGCCGCTGGGGGCACCACTTCTCTCGTGATCAGGTCGCACAACTCCTCAGTCTCGGGGCGAGGGATCAGTACACCTGGGCGCACCGACAGCCGCATGCCTGCAAAGTATGCCACCCCAAGCACGTACTGTATCGGCTCCCCCTCAAGTAGGCGCCCCACCCACTCCTCGACCCGCCTCTCATCAAACTGAGCGCGATCCGAGAGCAACAGAGAGGGATAGGGCACTCCGCTGGACTCCTCTAGGAGCTGGCGTGCCATCTGTTCGGCCTCAGGTTGTGGGTATAGCCGGCTTAGGCGTAGAGCGATTTCTCGCTTCAGTCTCTGGATCTCCTCCATTGCTTCATCTTAAAATGCTAACTTTACAGTCCAAAGTTACAGAATTATATGATGGAGCAAGAAAGATACATGTGGCGGGCGATAGACCTCGCTCGCAGAGCAGAGCCCCAAGCCATCAGCCCTAATCCCGCGGTAGGAGCCGTCCTAGTCTACAACGGACGCGTGATAGGCGAGGGGTACCACCGCAAGGTGGGCGAAGCGCATGCCGAGATCAACTGCCTCGCTTCCGTGCGACCTGAAGATCAGCACCTCATCGCACAGAGCGAACTCTATGTGACACTCGAGCCCTGTGCCCACGAGGGTCGGACACCCTCATGTGCTAAGCGTCTTGTGGCAGAGCAGGTTCGTAAGGTTTACATAGGCACACTGGACCCCAATCCGCTCACGGCTGGCAAAGGGGTGCAGATACTACAAAGGGGTGGTATAGAGGTGGTTGTAGGACTACTAGAGCAGGCATGCAAAGAGGTGGCGAAGGTCTTTCTCTGCAACCAACTGCACAAGCGCCCCTTCATCACCCTCAAGTGGGCTGAGAGCCAAGATGGGCTGATCGACACTGCACGCACGGATAAGCACCAAGCTCCAGCACAACTTTCTTCTCCCTTTACCCAACAGATGGTACACCTGCTCCGCAGCCAACAGAGCGGGATACTGGTGGGCAGGCGCACCTATGAGCTGGACCAGCCGACACTCAACAACCGGCTCTGGATCCCTTCGCCCTACTCCCCTCGCCCCATCCTCCTCTCTAGCCATCCAGTGGAGCTACCGCCCCACTGGCTACAGATTAAGGAGGCATCAGAAGAGAGCATGAGCCAACTCCTCAGTGAGGGTATCACCTCACTCCTCGTGGAGGGTGGTGCAGCTACGCACAGAGCGTTTATAGAGCGGCAGCTTTGGGACGAGATACGCAGAGAGGTGGCACCCATACAGCTCTATGAGGGTGTCGCTGCCCCTCTACTCCCAGACAAGGCGATACTCGTCGAGAGCACCGACCTAGCCGCGCACCACACCATACTTCGCTACCGATCGGAGAAGAATGGGTGAGGGTAACGGATGGCACAGCTAGCAATTATTTGGGAGAAATGTGTTATCTTTGCACCGAGCATGAGTATGGCTCTGGTTTTGCCCGGATGGTGGAATCGGTAGACACGAGGGACTTAAACTCCCTTGGCCAGTAATGGCTGTGCGGGTTCAAGTCCCGCTCCGGGTACAACAACGACAAAGCCCCTGTGGCACAAAAGCAAAACGACCGCTGGTACACCCCGCACCTCGGTCGTTTCTGCTATTTACGCAATGCCTACCCAACTACCACGAGAAGCCACATTTCCAGAATTTTCAGACTGTATTTTGCACAAACATAAGTGATTAGCAAAGATTTGGGATAGTAGGTGTTGCAAACTGATCAAATAGTTGGTATATTTGCACGCCGATTATTATCAAGAGAGATAGAGGGTCTCCGACCGTGGAGGCTCGTGCGATGTACTGGGTCGCCCGCCTAATTCCGACTTTACTCTAGGCACAAGGACAGACCGATTAGCTTTTCACCAGTACAGCAGTCGCACGGAGCCGAGGGTGGAGTGCCGTCTGTTTTGAAGGTAAAACAAAGAAACACAAAAGTAAAGAATGGACGCTTTAAGTTATAAGACCATTTCTGCAAATGAGGCAACAGCGGAGAAAGAGTGGCTCGTGATCGATGCTACTGGTCTCCCACTAGGTCGACTCTGCAGCGAAATCTCAAAGATGCTGCGTGGCAAGCACAAGCCATGCTACACTCCTCACGCAGACTGCGGTGACAACGTCATCGTCATCAATGCTGAGAAGGCTATTCTCACTGGCAACAAGTGGAACGAGCGAGTATACCATACCTACTCTGGCTACCCCGGTGGACAGAGGTCTATGACACCACAACGCCTGATGGAGAGACGTGGTGCAGACGCACTTTATCGCAAGGTGGTAAAGGGTATGCTACCAAAGAATAGGCTCAGCCGCCAGCAGATCACCAATCTATACATCTACGAGGGTAGCGAGCACAAGCATGAGGCTCAGCAACCAAAGGTAGTAGATCTACAGAGATTAAAGAAACAATAATAACACACCGGAAGTCATACAATGGAAGTAATCAATGCATTAGGCAGAAGAAAAGCCGCTGTGGCGAGGGTCTTCATGACGGAAGGCAGTGGCAAGATTGTTATCAACCATAAGGAGCTGAAGGAGTACTTCCCATCTCCTCTCCTCCAGTTTGTGGTACGCCAACCTCTAGCTCTACTTGAGGCTGAGGGCAGGTACGACATCACAATCAACCTGAGGGGCGGAGGCGTTACAGGTCAGAGCGAAGCAGCACGTCTGGGTATCGCTCGTGCTCTCGTAAAGGCTAACCCCGAGGATAAGACAGCCCTACGCAAGGCAGGCTTCATGACTCGCGACCCACGCGTGGTAGAGCGCAAGAAGCCAGGTCAACCAGGCGCAAGAAGGAAGTTCCAGTTCTCCAAGCGTTAACCCTCTGTTATTACTTCAGAGACTGCTTGGTGGTGTGAGAGCTACTTTAGAAATAAAGACGTTTAGTATCTAAACTCCCTAGATGGGTGCATCGGCACCCCTACTAGTTGGGGTTGGGTTACGAAACCAACAAGGAATGTAAACGAACAATTAAGATTATGTCAAGAGTATCATTTGAAGAACTCCTAGAGGCTGGTTCGCACTTCGGTCACCTGACCAGTAAGTGGAACCCTGCCATGGCGCCATACATCTTCAAGGAGATGAATGGAATCCACGTCATTGACCTGCACAAGACCTCAGCAAAGATCGACGAGGCTGCAGAGGCACTTAAAAAGCTAGCACAGCAAGGCAAGACGATCCTATATGTAGGTACCAAGAGACAGGCACAAGAACCTGTGGCTACCCATGCAGAGGATGCAGGCATGCCCTACGTGACTGAGAGATGGCCGGGCGGCATGCTCACCAACTTCCCCACGATCCGCAAGACTGTGGCTAAGATGGAGAACCTCGACCGCATGATGTCGGACGAGCAGACCTATGGCAACCTCTCCAAGCGTGAGCAACTACAGCTACGTCGCCAGAGAGAGAAGCTGGAGAAGAACTTCGGCTCTATCAGAGAGATGAAGAGCCTACCATCCGCCCTACTCGTAGTGGACGTGATGAGCGAGCACATCGCAGTGCACGAGGCTAGGATATTGGGCATCCCCATCTTCGCTATGGTTGATACCAACTCAGATCCTAACACCATCGACTATGCGATCCCCGCTAACGATGATGCTACTAAGTCGGTAGACCTGATCCTAGGTGCGCTGACAGAGGCAATCAAGGAGGGCAAGATGGCACGCCAGATCGAAGGGGCTGACAACGGTGACGACGAGACCGCTACTGATGGAGCTCCTAAGCGCAGAGAGCGTAGGTTCCAAGGCGTTCGCAAGGCACGTAACAACCGTGGCGAGTCGAATAAGGACCTCAATGCCCGTATAGCTGGCAAGTTTGTCTCCGAGGAGGATGACGATGATGATGAGACGGAGTTGGACGAGCAACCAACAGAGATGCAGGACGAGACTCACGAGGAGTAAATTCGTAATACATAGCAGCCCTAGGTGAGATCGGACAATGTGCGAGGACCTAGGCTTGGATGATGTGCCACCTCTCAAAACTGCGTCTCGAATATAGATCAGTATGAGTGGTGGCACACCACTTACCAAAAGGGAGGGAAAAGAACGAACAGCATTGTGAACAACAAATAAGACGAGGAAGATTATGGCAATAACAATGGAAGACATTAAGCATCTACGTGCACTGACAGGTGCAGGTATGATGGATGTCAAGAAGGCTCTACAAGAGGCTAACGGCGATCATGACAAGGCTATCGAGCTGATCCGCAAGCGTGGGCAGGCTGTCGCTGCAAAGCGCTCTGACCGCGAGGCTGCTGAGGGTTGCGTACTGGCTGCTGTAGAGGGTGACTTTGGTGCTATCGTGGCACTACAGTGTGAGACTGACTTCGTAGCTAAGAATGAGGACTTCGTAGCTCTTACCCAGTCTATCCTTGACAAGGCTATGGCTGAGAAGCCTGCTTCTACCGAGGAGCTTCTAGCACTGCCTCTAGCCGATGGCAGATCTATACAGGATCACATCATGGATCGCTCCGGGGTAACTGGTGAGAAGATGGAGCTAGGCTCTTACGAGTATGTAAAGGCTCCTCACGTAGGTGAGTACATCCACCCAGGTAACATGCTTGCTAGCATTGTAGGCTTTAACGAGGCTATCTCTGCAGAGATGGCTAAGGAGATCGCAATGCAGGTGGCATCAATGAACCCTGTGGCTGTGACTCCAAACGATGTCCCTGAGAAGATCAAGGAAGAGGAGCTGAACATCGCTAGGGATAAAGCCCGTGCTGAAGGGAAGCCTGAGGAGCTCCTTGACCGTATCGCAGAGGGCTCTCTCAACAAGTACTACAAGGAGAACACCCTACTCATGCAGGCTTCTATCCTTGACGGTAAGAAGAGCGTAGAGGAGGTACTGAAGGGTGAGTCTAAGACTCTAACTGTGACTGAGTTTAAGAGGGTTAACCTCAAGCAGGACTAAGCCTCCGACTAAGACTAAATAAAGGAAGCCTCCGAGTTGCAACTCAGAGGCTTCCTTCTTATGAACTTCGTGGCTCACTTCATGTAAGGGGCGAGTATCTCAGTCCAGATCTCATAGCCCCTAGCATTGAGGTGTAGACCATCGTAGGTGAGGTCTTCGCGCAACGTCAGACCGTCCTCCTTGACAAAGTGAGGGTAGAGGTCTATTAGCTTTATGTAGGGGTGAGTTGAGGGGAGTGCCTTAAGGCGTGTGTTGATCTTCGGTACCAGATAAGTCTTACCTGCAAGCCCTTTGTACCGGCTGAAGCGCTCCATCTCCTCGTTGATGGGGAAGAGTGTCTGCAAGATGATCTCCGTCTCTGGGCTAGCGCTGTGTATGCGCTCAATGATGTAGGTGATACCATCGGTGATTTGAGCGTCATTGAGGTGGTGGCTCACATCATTGATACCGATGAGTAGGAAGAGCCGATGTGGCTTCTGTCGTTCTATCTCATCGAGTCGGTGCAGGATACCACGGGTAGTATCACCGCTGATGCCACGATTAACGATGCGCTTCTGGACCTTAGGAAGGAGCTTATTCCAGTCTCTTCCGCCTTCGGTGATGCTATTACCTAGCATGACGATGTCTTGCTGATGGATCGGCTCCTCCTCTTTGTAAAGCTCTAGACGGTCGAAGTAGAGCTGTGGGAAGCGAGAAAAGTAGTCGTCATCACGTACTGCTGCAGAGATGATATTGTGCAGCGTGGCATTGACCCTAGAGGTGGAAGTGGTATCAGCTGGATGGACACGGTTGGAGAGGAAGATGATCGCTAGATCTCGCTCCGGATCAACGCTGACAGAGGTACCGGTATATCCGGTGTGACCATATACGGTAGAGGTAGAGAGATTGCCATTATTAGAGGCGTAGGCGTCATAGCTACTCCAGCCGAGGGTGCGTGCAAACTTTTCATAACCACGTGGCACTGTGGTGAATGCCTTGACCGCAGCTGGAGATAAGATCTGATGCCCTCTGGAGTATCCCTCCGAGAGAAGCATGCTACAGATCGCAGCAATTTCCTCTGCGTTGGAGAAGAGACCTGCGTTGCCTGAGACACCCAGATTAAGCTCTCGTGCTAATGGATCATGGACCACGCCAAGCAGGGGCTTACCATCAGCCTGCACTTCAGTCGGTGCAACCATCGGCAAGAGCTCCGCAGAGGGCTTAAACCCAGTGTGGGTCAGACCCATAGGCTGATAGATTCGCTCTTGAGTGAAGTCTTGCAGTGACTGACCTGTAACTACCTCAATGATACGCTGGAGCGTGATGAAATTGAGACAGCTATAAATCATACGCTCTCCTGGCTGCTCTATCCTCTCCACAGTAGCGATATGGTAAGCAAGCTTCTCTGGAAGAGTGGTGCCAAATGGACTGTTCTTGACCTTCTCCACCGGTGCATACGAGGGCAAGCCTGATGTATGTGTGAGGAGATGGCGTATGGTGATGCGGTCGTCCTCATCCCAATAGGGGAGGTAGCGACTCACCCTATCCTGGAGCAAGATCTTACCCTCTTGCAGGAGGATCATCGTAGCAATGCCAGTGCTGAGTGGCTTGGTCACGGATGCCAGGTCAAATATTGTCTCCGTTGTCATAGGAGTCATCTCGGGGACAAGGCTCTTATGACCATAGGCCTTGAGGTAGGCTAGCTTATTGTGTCGTACTACGGCTAGCACACCTCCGGGTATCTGACCCTCCTCGATCGCATCTAGTATCACACTATCGGCTAGAGCAAAGGCATGGCTATCCAGCCCTACCTGCTCCGGATATACGCGCTCTAATAACTGCGTCTCCTGAGCCTCGACTGTCGTAGCTGTGATGCCAAGAGAGAGGGGGAGGAGTATTAGGAGTGAAAGTAATTTTTTCATAACTGATTGTATTTAAGATTCATACTTGTCAAGAACAGCTCTCACGGAACCGGCTTCAAGGAGTTCTCGACGTGCGAGCTCAGGATTCAAGCCGAGGCGCTCGACCAAGATGTTTGTACCGCGCTCTACTAGCTTTTTATTGCTTAGTTGCATATTAACCATCTTATTGCCCTCGACCCGTCCGGTCTTGATCATCAGTGTGGTAGAGATCATGTTGAGGACCAGTTTTTGTGCGGTGCCAGACTTCATGCGGGAGCTACCCGTGACGTACTCAGGTCCTACCACAGTTACAATAGCATGGTCCGCTGCAAGTGCCACAGGGCTACCGGGGTTAGATGTCACACCAGCCGTAAGGATACCCCTCTTGCGGGCTTCACGTATCCCCGCCACGACATAGGGCGTAGTACCACTCGCAGCGATTCCAATGACTGTGTCATTTTCGTTGATACGGTGCTCCTGCAAGTCATGCCACGCCATCTCCTCGGTGTCCTCGGCATTCTCCACGGGGTTGCGAAGGGCAACGTCACCACCAGCGATCAACCCTATGAAGAGCGTTGGCGGCATCCCAAAGGTAGGTGGGATTTCAGAGGCATCTAGCACCCCAATCCTACCACTTGTCCCAGCCCCTATGTAGAAGATGCGCCCCCCTCTCTCAAGACGTGGGATCATCTCCTCGACCAATTGTTCGATGATAGGTAGGGTCTTCTCTACCGCATCAGCAATCTTATGATCCTCCTGGTTGATCTCCTTCAGGATCGTGCCTACATCCTTCTTTTCTAGGTTGTTGTATAGCGAAGATTGCTCTGTAATCTTAACGAAGTCACTCATGTATCTATCTTCTTACTTAGTTGAATGATATTCTATTAGCCCGTCCATTGGCTCTTTGAGGATCCTACCAATTTTGATCCCCTCCTTATCGCAGGCTGAGCGTAGTGGCTCCTCGTAGTGAACTGCCACCGAACCCACAAAGTGCACAGGCTCACGGCTATGCATCTCATACTGCTTAACATTACGGACGATGAAAGAGCGGAAAGCCTCCTCGACTAGATCATAGACCTCTACCAGTCCCAGGCGACGAGCTATAAAGGGAGAGAAAGAGGCAAGATAAGTGTTGGGTGCGGGCTTGCGGTACACTCGATCTATGATCTCAGCAGGATCAGTCTCGTACTCGTTCAGAAACTCCTCCTTCAGGCCCTTGGGCAACTGATTTTTCAGCAGCGCACCTATGAAGAGCTTACCTAAGACCGCTCCACTTCCCTCATCTCCTAGTATATAGCCTAGAGGGGAGACGTTCTCAACCATCTCCTCACCATCGTAGCTACAGGAGTTCGCTCCCGTACCTAGGATACAAGCGACCCCAGGCTTGTGGAGGCAGAGTGCTCTGGCAGCAGCAAGCATATCAGAGCGCACACTCACATACTCAGCCTCAAAGAGTTGTCTCAAAGCCATTTCTACAATCGGCGCTTTCTCAGGCGTCGCCCCTGCACCGTAAAAGTAAATCGCTTCAAACGAGGTGGTTGGGAGCTCCCCTAGGAGATGAGCTCTCAGTATCTCAACTATCTCCTCCGTATTCTTAAAAAATGGGTTTAGCCCCTCCGTGCGAGCCTTTGCTAGCACCCTACCCTCCGAAGTTATTGCAGCCCAAGTAGTTTTCGTCGAACCACTATCTGCCAGTAGTATATTACTCATAGTTTGATATATATCTTTTTCTTATATAAGATGTACCCCAATCCCCAATTGATGAGTAAGAAGATCAGTGAATATACAAAAGATGCAAGTTTGGGTATCTCAAAGAGAGCAAACAGGCTCTGATAGCCCCAACTAGCTACAGTGGTAAAGCCATCTGTAGTGGGTATGCGTATCCTGAGAAATAGGAGCGCTAACACCGTAGAGGCAAGGTAAGTAAAGAGAGGATTCACCCCAAAAGGAGCGAAGAAGCGTGTCCACTTCTCATGTCCTTTATGATCAATGGTGTAGATCAGCAAGGCGAGGAGCGTTGTCCCCAGACCACAGGTTACGAAGACAAAGGTCGGCGACCACACTTTCTTATTCACAGGTAGCCACCAACCTAGGATGTAACCCACCAGCGCCATGCTCACACCGATTACAAAGAGACGTACCAGACGACTGTCGCCCCTCATGTTCATCACCACATGACCCACGAGCACCCCAACCACCACTTGGATGCTGGCTGGTATTGTACTAAGGATCCCCTCGGGATCCACACCCTTATCGGAGTACATGTGTGCTGGAGTCAGAATAGCACGATCTACCCTAGCGAGGATATTAGCCTCACCATACTCGTAGCCGTTGCCGTTGCCTATCAGGAGGAGCACTGCGTACAGTACCAGCACGATCATTGATACCTTTACAAGATCCTTCCTCGTGAGCCAAAGCGTCAAGAGCGCTGCGATACAATAGGTAAGCCCTAGTCGTGGAAATACCCCAAGGATACGCAGTGTAGGCAGCGACCATAGCGATTGCCCTAGCCGCTGCCAAAAGGTCAGTGACGGATCCTCCCCAAGCACGTACCACATACGAAGGAAGTATGAAAAGGTTCCTACCAGCCATCCGATCAAGATCAGCAGGATCGTCCGCTTGAATATCTTACGATAGAGCTGGGGCGTAGGCTCAAAGTTTTGCTTCGACATCGATATGTACATCGAGACCCCCATGATGAATAGGAAGAAGGGAAAGATCAAGTCGGTAGGAGTCAAACCATTCCATGGGGCATGTCTCAGAGGAGCGTACATATGTCCCCACGAGCCGGGGTTATTCACCAAGATCATCCCAGCTACAGTCATGCCTCTTAGCACATCTATGGCTTTGACACGTCCACTCTTTTGTATTGTTGTACCCATCACTTATCAGTATAGGAAATATTCAGAGGCAGCTTCACGAAAGGCTGGGACATCCTTCTCCCAATACTCCTTTATGTCCTCCCAGCGATAGTTCTTTGAAAACCTCTCTCTGATCTGGTTGCTACCCGTGACTTTGTCAAACATCCCATAGCGGTGCTCTGTCTTCTCCGAGAAGATGGGGTGCTCAGGTGCTTGCTTATAGATCTCCTCCATCACGATAAATTGTATCGGGCTCAGAGGGGCGTGGCGTGGGTCTAGCAGGTGTACTTGTACACCCTGCAGGGTCTTCCCCTTACCAACGCTGTAGAAGGGGCGGTAGTGTATCGGACGGAAGACCACACCAGGGATCTCCTTTGAATTGAGATCATCTGCCAGCTTCTCAGCATCTAGCCACTCAGCGCCAAAGAGCTCAAAGGGCATCGTATACCCCACTCCTATGGAGATAATGCCCAGCTCCCCTAAGATACCAGAGATCGGATAGAAGAGAGCGGAGGAGGCATGAGGTACGTGAGGAGAGGGAGCTACCCATGGCAGACCCGTATCTTCATAGATCATATCACGCTTCCACCCCTCCAGTTTCACGACTGTCAGATCACAGGGGTGTGAGATAAACTCCTGACGATTAAGGTAGTTCGCCAACTCCCCACAGGTCAGTCCGTAAATGTAAGGTATCGGATATTGGCTGACGAAAGAGACGAAATCCGGCTCTACAAGGTTGCCCTCTATCCTATTGCCGCCTAGCGGGTTAGGACGATCCAGCACCACGAAGGGGATCCCAGCCTCACCAGCAGCCTCCATAGCTAGCCCCATGGTACTGATAAAGGTGTAGGAGCGGCATCCATTGTCCTGAATGTCATAGACTAGCACATCTACCCCCTCTAGCATCTCCTTGGTAGGCTTGCGAGTCGCACCATAGAGCGAAAAGATAGTTACCCCAGTCTTAGCATCCTTGTCGGCATCTACCTTGTCACCAGCATGTATGTCACCACGGACACCATGCTCAGGGCCATAAAGTGCCACCAGCTCGATGTTGGGAGCCTCGTGGAGGATATCCACTGTGCTGCGAAGCTGGCTGTCCACACCTGTAGGATTGGTGATCAGCCCTACCCGCTTGCCATCCAACACCCCAAAGTTACTGTCTCTCAGCACCTCCACTCCTACCTTGACCTGCTGTGCCGAGGTAGGGAGCGAGAGAAGGAATAGTGCTGCAATTGATAATAATTTCCTCATAGTAATAGCTTTATTTAGACTCATCCTCAGCTACGCCATACTTCGGATCCACCTTGATCAAAAGCGTTCCTACGACAGCGAAGAGACTGGTCGAGATAACAAACCAAAAGAAGTTGAGATACCCCATAGCCTCCTGTATGTATCCAGCGACCATGCCTGGGAGCATCATGCTAAGTGCCATAAACCCTGTACAGATAGCATAGTGTGCCGTCTGGCTCTTCCCTTGTGAAAAGTACATCATAAAGAGCATATAAGCAGTAAAGCCAAAGCCGTAGCCAAATTGATCCAGCACAATGCAGAAACTAATGATAGCCATACTAGTAGGCTGAGCATAGGCGAGGTAGACATACACCAGACAAGGGATGATCAGACTACCGAGCATCGGCCAGAGCCACTTCTTAAGCCCTCCCTTGGAGACAGCGAGCCCTCCCAGGATCCCTCCTAGAGTCAGACCAATGATGCCATAGGTACCGTATACCAGACCCACCTGAGCTGTAGCCAGACCTAGCCCACCTACCTCAACTGGGTCGAGCAAGAAGGGATTGATCATCTTCACTACAAAAGCCTCTGGCAGTCTAAAGGTTAGCAAGAAGAGCATCGCAGGCAGAATCCCCTTCTTCTTAAAGAAAGAGACAAAGGTGCCGAAGAACTCCTGCATCAGTTGCTTAAAGGTACGTCTCTCCTCACGGCTCTCATCCTTAGCTGGCACGGGCAGTAGCTTGCCGTGGTAAAAGGCAAAGATCAAGAAGAAGACAGCAAGAACTGCAAATGTCACCACCCATGAAAACTTAATGTCTCCCGTACGCTTCTCTATCAATCCTGCAAGGATCACTAGTAGTCCTTGCCCAAAGACTGTAGCTGCACGGTAAAAGGTACTACGAATGCCTACAAATCTTGACTGGTCTGCCTCGCTCAAGCCAAGCATGTAAAAGCCATCAGCAGCAATATCGTGCGTAGCGGAGGAGAATGCCAATAGCCAAGCAAAGGCGAGTGTAATCTGGAAGAAGTAGGGAACCGGTATCGAAAAGGCAATCCCTGCGAAGGCAATTGCTATAACGCTCTGCATCACAATGATCCACCACCGCTTCGACTTGAAGAGGTCCACAATAGGGCTCCAGATCGGCTTGATCACCCATGGCAGATAGAGCCAACCGGTATAGAAGGCGATATCTGCATTGCTGATACCCAGCTTTTTATACATGATCACTGTGATGGTCATCACCGTCACATAGGGTATCCCCTCAGCGAAGTAAAGACTTGGTACCCACGCCCATGGCGTTATATGCTTGCGCCGTTGTTGTGGCCTAACCTCGTTATTCAATTGCTCCATAACTTACTCGTAAATTTTCTTCAGTTCTGTATTTGGGTAGTAGTGCAGCAGGATCTCCTCGTAAGAGTATCCCTTCTCACCCATTACCGCAGCGCCTATCTGGCAGAGACCAACACCGTGCCCCCACCCAGCCCCCTTGAGGGTAAAGTGGGTCGGACGTCCCTGCTCGTTGTCCTTTGTCTCCACAACAAAAGCAGAAGAGTATAGGTGACTCTCAGAAAGCAGGCGCCTCACTTCCAGCTCCTTACCAACGATCATCTCGCCCTCCGTGCCCCTTATCTTTAGCTTATAGATACGCCCCGAAGGGCCCCTCAATATCGGCTCTATGGCAAGGATCTCACCCAAGTCTCTACCGGACTTCTTGGTCAAGAGGGTGCGAAGCTCCTGAGCACTATACTCGACCGTCCAGCGGTAAAAGTCGGTAGTAGTCTGGTCATAGCTATTGAGCACCTGCTCTAGGATCTTCTGGTCACTGGTGTTGCAAAAGCTATCAGGACGACCTAAGATAAACTCCTGAGCGGCACGCTCTTCCGACACATCTGCAAGTCCACCCTCCGCATCATCTCTCACTGGCTGGAGGTAGTTGTAAGAAGTATCTCCCCAACAGCTCTCAAAGCGCTCCAAGATACCGCCACAACACTTATGGAAGCGGGCATCTACCAGTCCACCCTCGTCGGCGGTCAAGACCTCCCCACGTGTGCTCATCACAGCCTCACGAGCCTGCTCAGTCACATCTCTCGTGAGACCTTGATAGCGCTGACAGTGATCATCGGCACAGACGTCAAAGATAGTATGATCCTCCTTGTCGTACCATGTCAGCTCCGGATCACTGGGGGGTAGTTGCTCTCCCTTGGCTAACTCGTAAGTGTCCAGCTGTGCAAGCACCCAGCTACGTGATATCACGGCATGCGCCTTCAGGAGAGGCATATTGGCTGTTCCTCGCATCTCCGACGAGATGACACTCATCAGATACTCCTCAGTATCAACGATATTGATCGCATATAGCTCGTTAGGTTTATTGGGATTCCTAGCAATACGCAAGGCACCCGAAAAGGTCTGATCCTCAGCCTGCTCCCAATGAAAGTCAATGCCAATAATCACCCCTCTGAGGGTAAAGGTCGCACCCTCGCTCACAGGCTTATAGTCCTGCTCGGGGCTGTCGATGGTAAAGGTGTGGCTCCCAGTTAGGGACGCACCGGAGGCGTCCTCAAAGGTGCCGTTGAAGTGCACCTTGATCTCCTCAGCACTCACAATGCCTACAGTTAGTTCTGGTATCTTGTGGTTCATTATCTTAGTTTCTCTATCAGTTGTGCAAAGTCCTCATCAGAGAGCGAGACTTCTCTCATCATTTCATGCCAAGCCGTGCCATCCATGCGGTCGTAATCTTCGGGTCGCACCAGTACTGCCACCCCTGCCATATCGATTACCCCTGGGGAGACCATCATCTGCGCCTCGCCTACTAGGTTATAGCAGTCCGGGCGGTGCTTGCTCCTCAAGATCACCCATAGCCTCCAGCCATCGCCGGTTGAGCGCATGATGAGATTGAGCTGATGCGGGTTGGTAATGTGCTGATACACTCTATCCCATGCAGTCTGGAGCGTCTCCAAGGTGGATGCCTCCACGAGCAGTACTGTACGGGGACTGGACTCGAAGCGCCCTATCCTGCTGTCAGAGCTCTCCACGATCCACTCCTCCACCTCCTGCTCGCAGAGAGGTAAGGCGCCCTGTGCCCCTGCCTGAAAATGGAAGTGATCTGGAGCCGATGCCCCTGCTGTAGCGCCGTTGAAGTAGATATCATACCGCCCTGCGACCAGCTCTGCCAGCTCAGCCATCTCCCCCAATGCTTCACCCGAGAGCTCTTGCGGGATGTGGGAGAGATGGGGTATGGTAAAGTGCTCCTTTAGGATAGGAAAGGGATTGATGAGCCAGAGGTACTTACCCAGTAGGAGTAGCCCCTTTTGCCCCTTCATCAGAGCATGAGGGCAGAGGAAGCACGGTCTCTCGGCGATGCTCTTCTTATCCACCTTAGCACCAGAGGAGACCATACGGGCGGGGTTAAACTGTGCTCTGTACTGCTTGGCTCCATAGGGGATCTCCTTTGATACGATCTTAGATAGATCACCAAACCCCTTGCGTGCCTGCTCCCAGTCAGCAAGTTGCTCGTCCACTAGGGCATCTATGAGTGCCCACATCTGTTGGCTCATTATCTCTTACCGTTTTTCTTAAGACGTGCCTGTAGCTCCCAGGTACGGATGCTATCCTTGTAAAAGTTGTTTTTATTGACCTTCTCCACGCTCAGAGAGGCATCTGAGTTGTCCTCCCACCTGCGACAGACGTAGATCACGTCGTAGATACGCCCTATGCGATACTCGCGTGCAAATGCTAGCCCTAGAGCGTAGTCCTCACCGTAGCTGGTGTTGGGCAACTGCACCTCCCTCAGCAGTGGGGTGTAGAAAGCACGTGGCGCTCCTAGTCCGTTGATACGCAGTGCATTGTTGCGGCCATTGTCTGCGGACCACTCCTTATGGTCAATGACGCCTGGAGCGATCTCGTTGAGGTTAAAATCGGTCATCTGATAGGTGCCCACCACCATAGCGCACTGCTCTTTGCGGAAGAGGTCTACCACTCTTTGGAGAGTATCCTCAGCGCTGTACATATCATCGGAGTCGAGCTGGACAGAGAAGCGTCCACAATGGTCGCTCATGATACCTTCGTTCCAGCATCCACCGATACCCAAGTCTTTGCGCTCTGGCTGTAAGACGTGGAGGTTGTCGTGCTCTTTCTGTATCTCCTTAAGCACCTCCGCGGTACCATCAGTGGAGTGGTTATCGATGACAATGACGTTGAAGTCAAAGTCTGCCTGCTGCTTAAGCGCAGAGAGGACGGCATCCTTGATGGTCTTGACACGATTACGCACTGGGATGATCACGCTTGCCTCGACCTCAAAGGCGCCATCCGACTTGTCGAAGTCAACCCTCTTAGGCTCCTCGGTGAGGAGTGCTCCGATGCGACCGAGATAGGCAGTACATGCTTTTTCCATCTCTACCTGCACGGCACGGTTCTTGGGGTCTACGTAGTCAAATATCTTCTTGCCGCTCGCGCGGAGGTCGGTCTCCACCTCAGTGTAGAGTAGCTCATTGATCCGCTGAATATCGCCCTGCTCCTCCAGGCGCAACCTTAAGTCGTAGATGGCAGCATGCTCATAATTCACATCCATCTCCGATATTACCTGCTTGAACTTATCTGCCGGGATCAGCAATAGCGCACCAAAATCAAAATCATCGCGCAGTGCACCCCTCTGATAGTTGATGGTAGGATGTGGTGCAAGCTCGCCTGCCTTCTCCTCGAAGTGGTCAGCATAGAGCATCGCCGCTCCGGACATCTCAGCTATCTGTACCCACCGCTCGAGGGCGAGATAGCCCAATCGGAAACTGGTATCCTTGACCTGCAGCAACACGTACTCGGCACTCACGCTATCCGCTAGAGCCCTAAGAGCCTCGGTGGAGTGAGGCACTGCCTCCATCGAGTGGAGGGTGTAAAAGTTGCTAGCTGCAAGGCTATCAGTGTAGTCTTGCACTACAAAAAAGTCTATAATTCGTTCTCGTCTGCTCATCTTTGTGTAACGCTTAAAGTTATAAGTGTACTCTATTTAATCTTTCTTATACCTCTGATTTATTTTAGTTCCGGTCTTAGATCTCTCTAAGTTCCCAACTTAGATCCATCGAAGTTCCGGTCTTAGATTTTTTAAGTTCGGAACTCCCTTTGAGGTTAGTTTCATGCTCCTATTTTTCTACTCTCTAATGAGGAATGGCAGGAGCTCGCCTATCAAGTGGCTCAGTTCGCCCTCATCCTCGATACTCTCTAGCGGGAAGCCCAGCACAACACTGCGAAATCCTGCTTCGTAGGCTACAGCAGCACTTAGGTTATTCTCGCTGTACCGCATGATTGTGACGGCTCCGCTCATCGGCTCGATGGCATCGGGCGACTCGACACGGTACATGGTAGGGGAGAGCTGGTGGGTGTAGTGTACCTCCTGACGGCTCAGTCCGATCTGGTTTTGCACCGTGTGGACTCCTCCTTGTGTCGCTGCCTTGTCGGCACGTAAGAAGTAATTGAGCACCTCCTGAGCAAAAGCTCTGCCAGAGGCTTGCTCTGCACTGTCTGGGTCGTTCCATAGGTCGCTGCCCACATAGGAGCCGGAGATCAAGATACCCTTATTGGCATTTGCCATCTGCTCTATAGCATTGCGGAGGGCACGCGGCATCGACTTGTAGTGATAGGGACGCCCATCGCGTGGCCCCTTGTAGGTCTGCTTCTGCTTACCCAGTATCAAGTCTACAGCATCGTACTCTAGGAGTAGGTCGGGGTGTTGCTGGATATAACTTGCTGACGTGGAGGCAAAAGCATAGCCCGACGCTAGTATCGCCCGCCCGTGGCGATAGGGATAGTCGAAGGTATTGCCTGCAATCACCTCTGTCTCATAGTCCGATCGGCTGTCGCCAAAGCCCGAATAGTCGTCATCAATCCATGGGATGGTGCGGTCAAACTCCTTTTGAGCTCCTATATAACTTATGTCGTAAAGGTAGGGCACGCCACCATCCACCTCTGGGAGGAAGCCAGCTATGTTGTTTTTGGGGAAGTCGAACCAATCGGGTGCGGAGACCCTTGTGAAGCCATTGACTACCATCACACTACCTTTGGGCGTCTCGGGAGTACCGATCGCAAGCACCTCGGAGGGGAAGCTCCGCCCTCCCTCGTTGAATGCCACCACCTTGTACCGATAGATCTCCCCAGGGCGTAGGAGCAGCGTCTTGCTGGTGTCTGTAACCACCTGACCCTGATCAAACGCCTTGCCATCCACCGAGGTGTATAGGATATAGCCGGTGGGTAGAGCTGTTGGCTCTAGTGGATCCTCTGTGGGTTGCCACTTGAGTGTAGCAGTGGTCGGTGAGGCAAAGTGAACGCTCATCTCTCGTACCGGTAGTGGCTGGACCACATAGTCCCTCCCCTCTTGAGCTGCAAGGAAGCGAAGCATGCCCTTATATACAGCTCGACTCACAGTAAAGCGAAACTCCGGATCCAGCCCATACCGCATATCGGGGAAGTTTTGGTGCGAGAGGAGCTCCAAAAGCATAGTAGGCACCACGGGATGGGTCGCCTCGGAGTATGCTTTGTCCCACATCTCTCTTCGCACCCACTCTGGAGCATGTAGTGCTCTGACATCGTGGACGATACTAGTCATCACAGAGTCAGTATAAGCCTGAGCAATAGTACGGGAGCGACCGTCGGGGTAGAAGCCATCGTTCCACCCAGTATAGTAGATCCCTAGCGTACCCACGATAGAGTCGCCCAGGAGGGTGCCTGCATCAGTATGAAATGCAAATGAGAGGTCTAGCGGGATCCTAAGTCCTTCCTCCTCCGGATTGAGTGGCGTGGAGCCGGCTAAGTAATTGACCCAGTAGCCTCTACAGCGGTAGTCGTCGGTATAGTCGTTGAGCCCCTCGGTCTTGGTGTAGACGGTATCGGGGATCCCTGCCCACTGGAGCCAATAGCGAGCGGCCTCGCAGTAGCGTGGGTAGCCACTCGTCTGGTACTCTTGTAGGGCTACGCCTAGTGATGAACTGACATCTAGGGTATCCTGGTAGGCACGTGCGACATTGCCCATGCCCCCTCCTATCTTCACGCCATCGGCACTGACCCACTGCCCCTGCTCATGGCTCTCGTTGGTAAGCTCGACGCCCTGCATCTCCTCATCGGGGGAGAAAGGGAAGTGCCCTAGGTAGACCCAAGTACCGCCACCGATGGACTGGTTGACTAGGATTGTGGTCTCGCCACCCTCGTGATGGACAGTATAGTGTGCGTCAGTGACTTGATCAGGGTTGTTTTGATAAGCTACGTAGACAGCATGCTCCCGCTCCTCCGCAGGCTGGAAGCGCCAAAAGGCTCTCGCAGTGGGGCTCTTTTCTGCCTTGACCCTACGAGAGGTGCCCTCCCGAAAGGGGTTTTCAAAGCCCTTGAGCTCTGGTCGGAGGTAGGCAAACCCGCTCTCTTCGCTCAGCCAGACGCCGCTCTCTTCGCTGTATTGCCCTACAGCATAGTCGGAGAGATCATTGTCAATGATGTACTCCAGCACTGAGGTATCGCGCTCACGCGGTAGCAGCACTACGGCATCGCTATTCTCCAACATCGGCACCAGGAAAGGCAGGACATACGACTGCGTATATAGGTCTTCAACAGTCTGGAAGATACGTGCCCGCTGCCACTCCCAGCGATTGAGCTTTGGCTCGAAGTAGTAGCCGTGGCTCTGCCACATGGCTATGTGCTTGTCCGACAACCCCTTCGTAGCAGTGTGCAAGGGGGCTTGTGGGCGGACTAAGCTCTGTGCTTCAGCTCTTGCGCCATAGAGCCCAAGAGTGAGGAGCACGAAGGTGATGATCTTTAGTATAGTGTGTTTCATGCTTTTGCAGTCTCTTGCTCGGCAGACTTAGGTTTCATCAGCAGTGTCAGCCCAATCATGGTAAAGAGTGCATTGAGTATCAAGATCTCGTAGCTGAACTGGTAGCCTCCAAACCACGCTTCTGAGTTCTTATCCAAAACGTAGCAGAGGAGCGGTGAGAGGATAGCTACAAGTGGCACCCACCTGTCGTACACACGTCGCTTGGTGATCATACCAAAGGCAAACATACCCAGGATAGGACCATAGGTGTAGCTCGATAGAATATACACGGCGTCAATAACGGAGGTATTGTTGATCGCATTGAAACCTATGATACAGAGTGTCATAGCTGCTGCCATAGCGAGGTGCACCATGCGGCGTGTTTTGGTCAACTTCTTCTCTTCGTGCGACTTACCTCCGAGGATATCGATAGTGAAGGAGGTGGTGAGTGCCGTAAGTGCTGAGCCTGCAGCAGAATAGGAGGCAGAGATCAGCCCGATAAAGAAGAGGATACCCACCACCATAGGGAAGAAGTCGCCAGTAGCCAAGAAGGGGAAGACGTTGTCGCCATTCTCAGGCAGTGTGATACCAAACTGATCGGCATAGACATAGAGGAGAAGCCCAAGGATCAGGAAGAGGGCGATCACAAAGAACTGGAAGATGATGCTCACCATCATGTTTTTCTGGCTCTCCTTGAGGCTCTTCACGCTCAGGTTGCGCTGCATCATGTCTTGGTCTAAGCCGGAAGTGGCTATGATCGTAAAGGCACCAGCGAGAAATTGTTTCCAGAAGAATCGACGATCGTTGACGTCATCGAAGAAGAAGACTCGTGACATATCACTGCCCTTGACCGTACCCACTAGTCCACTGAAGTCATACCCCAACGACTTGGTGATGAAGTAGATACTCAACACCAGAGAGAGGACAAGGCTGAGTGTCTTTAGTACATCAGTGCTCACAATGCTCTTAACCCCGCCGAAGAAGGTATAAACCCAGACCAGCCCTACAGAGATAAGGGCATTGACATAAAAGGGGACTCCTAGTGGACCAAAGACCAGTAGTTGCATGGTCAGGACCATCAGGAAAAAGCGCACCGAAGCACCTAACATCTTGGAGATGAAGAAGAACCACGCCCCAGTGTGATAGCTACTGATGCCAAACCTCTCATCCAAGTACTCGTAGATTGAAAAGAGATTGAGCTTGTAGAACAGTGGGAGGAGCACAAAGGCAATCACCATCTGACCCAAGATGAAACCCAGAACCATCTGCAGGTAAGCAAAGCTGGAGCCCGCCACCATACCGGGTACTGAGACATAGGTGACTCCGCTGATGCTGGAGCCGATCATCGCTATGGCAACCATGTACCACGAATTTTGGCGGTTGCCGATAAAGAATCCTGCATTATCTGCCTGACGACCTGAGCGATAGGAGATCGCAAACATCAGCAGGAAGTATCCTAGGGTAAGTCCTAGTACTAGATAAGGTGACATCTCTTCTCTTTTCTACTTTTATGAGGTTACAACTTTAGTTTATTTCAACTCTATAATCCCCACCACCCCATCTACAGTTGTATAGGCAAAACTCCTAGGACCCACTGCGATAGGGGTCTGGATCAGGGTGTTGCCTATCTTATAGCTCCACTGGAGCACACCACTAATGGCGTCAATACCGACCAGAAGACCATTTTTGGTCACTGCCACAAGGGTTTCGCCTAGCTCTAAGGGCATACTCGCAGCATGGTCATAGCCATACTGGGCATCGCAGCGCCAGAGGATCTCGAGGCGGTCGTCTGGAGTAAAACAGAGGACTTCGTCTTGCATCGTCTTGCTGTAGAGGCGCTTACCATCCTTAGAGAGTGCGACAGTCTCTCGCACCTTCTCTCCTGTGTGTCGTTGCACAGTTGCTCCAGTAGCTCGATCGATAGCTGTCAGGACACGGTCGGGTGCTGTGACAAATATATATCTTTCGTTGGCAACAGGCCATACTGCAGCTGGAGAGAAGTGCATCCCTGGCTTGGGACCTCTCCACTGCCATTGTAGATCGCCGGTGAGTCGATCTAGCATGTAGAGATGCTGATCCCATGCTCCAAAGGCGACAGAAGTCTCATCAACAAATGGACGTGCCTCTATGTAGTTAGCCCCCACCTCGGCACTCCAAAGGAGCTCACCCCGGCTCAGGCTGAGTGCATGCATCGTGCCAGCGGTATCGCCAATGTATAGGGTGTCGCCATAAAACTCAATAGCACCACTCAGGGGACTGGGAAAGGTCTTTTGCCAAAAGAGCTGTCCATCCTTGACATCATAGCAGTAGAGCCCACCTGAAGCGTTACCTACAGCGACATAGGTGTCATTTGCCTGCGGCGCTCCTATCACACGTCCTCCGGTCTTTTGTGTCCAGAGCTCAGCTCCAGTATTGAGGTCATAGGCAATCAGGTCTCCCGCATCATTAGCTGCAAAGAGGGCACCTCCGCTCACTGCAGGGGCAGCAAGAAATGCTTCATGGTTCTTCTCCCGCCATACTTCCTTGATACGGAGGGAGGCGAGGCCATTGGCTGAATCATCGGGCAGTGCCTCTTGTGGCTGGGTTTCATCAAGTCCCAGCTTGTGCTCAGCCCAGAAGACCTTTTCGTCAGCCTGAGGTCTACGCTCATAAGCCCTTACCACATCGCCACTAATCTCTAGTATTGTATAACCCGCCATACCCTCCTTATCAGGCAAGGTGGAGCGGGAAAGGAGCGCAGGTACACCGTCATAGAAGTAGCGCCGGTCGCTATGGTAGTGCCCACCTACAACTAATGCCACAGGGTGCTGGCGAAGGAGCTGAGTGCCGACGTACCAGTTGTCTACATCTGACGGAAGTAGAGGGTAGTGGGTGGCGAGTATCGCACGAGTACCCTCGGGCATGCTCTTAAGCTCGCGCTCAATGTACTGCAGATCTACCGGATAGAGGTGCCCATCCATCATTCGAATGATAGGACCAGTATTGACACCTATGAAGCGGAATCCCCCCATATCAAAGCTAAAGCGATCATAGCCATAGACCTGACTAAAGGCTGTGGCTAAGCTCTCTGACCACTTGGTCTCATGATTGCCAGGCACCGCATAAAAAGTCGGCTGTAGTGCCGATAAGACATCGTGAGCTTCTTGTAGCGAAGCTGCATCTCCACTCTCGGAGATATCTCCTAGAACTAGAACAAGATCAACAGGCTCCTCCTGCTGGGCATTGATGTCTGCCACACACTCCTCGAGAGCCTCCTTAGCCTCAACACGACCTGGACCAAAGTGTAGATCCGTGAGGAGGGCTATTCTAAAAGAGGTTTCTTGTGCCACCAAGGTAGCACAAGAAACCATCATAAATATGATAATCTGATAGAGCCTTTTCATCTTATTTTGTCAGATTATTATTCTACTTTAACTGCTGCTGAAAGGTCACTCTCGTGGTCGTTCCTATGATCTCCATAGCAGGGGAGGTGGTCTCCTAGGCGGGTTACCCTCAACAATGGTTTTGCATATTAGGTGTTATCTATTGCTTAAGACAAAGATACGATTATTTCTATTCAAACCTAACTTTTGCCATAGAAAAAGAAAGAGAATTGACGTTATGAGTGTTAAATGTTTGCCGTCTAACTCTTTTTGGTTTCATACTGATTTATTCGCACTACCTATAAATGGCGGTTTTTACTCCCTTTTGATCTCTTTTTCCGTTTGTAAAAAATAGTCGCTGAGATGCTATCAAAATAGCGCCCCTACTTGGATATCGGATCCACCCTCTGGGGAGTGGAGGAGACTCGGCAGGTAACTACTACTGGTGAGAGATCTGAGGGGGATGAAAATTAGACTCCGAACTTGGAAAATCTAAGTTCCCAACTTAGATGCATCGAAGTTCGGAACTTCGACAACTCTAAGTTC
>JAUNLH010000023.1 GCA_030532365.1 Porphyromonas sp. | reverse complement strand
TCGGGGTTGTTTTGTATTGTGGTGCGGCACGGTGAGGAGCGATTTGGTGGCATAACGTGGCGATCCCGTCGGATGACGGGATCGAATAACCTAGCGAAGGGTAAGCGGTACCTCGGTAGAGGTGGCGCGCCACCCTGGTACCACCCGAATCCCTCCAACATCCGACTCCAACGCATGTTGGAGTCGCACCCACACCGCTATGTGGGGTCGTTATGACCCACATCCCGACGTTGGCGAAAACGGAGACCCGAACTTAAAAAATCTAAGTTCCCAACTTCGGTGCATCGAAGTTCCGAACTTAGACACTTCTAAGTTCCCAACTCCGATAACCCAACTATGCAACATAGCGACTGCCCACCGCCACCCTCCTCGTCGTGTGTATCGAGACATTGTTGTCACCATCAGGTGCTACGCCAGAAAGAGAGGTTGGAGACGAAAGAATGGCTTGGGGTACGTTCTCAATATATATTTTTGTAACTTTGCTGTTAGTTTGAGACAATCAGAAAATCTTGAGAATATGAAGGATAACATCACTGTAGCAGTGATTGACTTCGGCAGTCATTCCATCAAAGCCGCACTCGCCGAGAAGTATTCGGATGGTCGCTATCTCATTAAGTATCACGATCAAGAGCCTAGTGAGGGGTGTGTGGTGAGAGGTAAGATCCATAACCTTACGGAGACGGCACAAAAGGTCCGAGAGGTATTGGATAGGCTTGAGCGGAAGGCGGGTCGTAAGATCGACCGTGTGCATGCTGCTGTAGGGGGGCAGAGCCTGCAGAGCTATAGCCATGTGGTGGAGCAGGTCTTTGATGACCCTCATGAGATCACTCAGGAAGATATCGATCTGCTACAGCAGCAGGTGGATGACTTTGCCCACGAGAAGTACATGGTGCTGGCGGAGGTCTCACCGACCTACTTTGTCAATGGCTCCTATACGCGCAACCCAGTGGGCGTGCAGGCGCTCAACCTCAAGGTGGAGTATCAGCTGATACTCGCTGACAGTCGGCTCTCAGACAATATCGACCTGGTGCTACAAGATAAGCTCGGACTAGAGGTGATGCAGCTCTTGATGTCGCCGATCGTGCTGGCAGACCGCTTCCTCACTGAGGAGCAGAAGAGGATCGGCTGCGCCCTCGTGGATATGGGTGCTGCTTGTACCACTGTCTGCGTCTACCGTCGTGGTGCTTTGGATCGCTTGAGGGTGATCCCGCTGGGCTCGCAAAACATCACCAACGACCTCACTTGGATGCACATAAGCCCAAGCGAGGCGGAGCGGGTCAAGGTAGAGAAGGCATCGCTCACTGCAGATGCCAAGGACACCCAAGCTCCCATAGAGGTAAAGGCAGCCGACATGGTGACGCCCAAGCATATCTCACGCCTTGAGGTGAACCAATACGTCGAAGCGAGAGCCCGTGAGATCATAGACAACATCAAGGCGGTATGTACCCATGGTAGGAGCGATGTCTCACTACCAGGGGGTGTGGTGCTCACCGGTGCTGGCTCGAAGCTGAGAGGCATCGGTGCTCTCCTATCGCGTGTGATGGAGGTCCATGTGGAGCATGTGACCTCTCTTGTCTCCAGCGATCGCCCCAATGAGTACTATATCTTACAGCCAGAGTGGCACGTAGTCTACAGCATGTACCCCTATGCTACCAATGACATCACCAAGCCCCTTAAGGTGGAGCAGGATGAGACAACGGAGGAGGAGCAAGAGCCGGTGCAGCCCTTTTACCCAGAGGATCAGCTGGAGGATGATAGCTTCATGGGTGTGAAGAGTCCGGAAGAGGGGCAGACAAAGGCACTATTCTCCGAAGAGGAGTTGAGCGAACAGGAGCAGATAAAAGTTGCCCCTCCAAAGTCTGTCCCAGCTGCTGTAGACAGGAGTCCCAAGAAGAAGCGTAAGCCAATAAATCTAATGGAAAGAGGTAAAAACCTCTTTGACAGATCCCTCGAGAAGTTGACCGGGATCATGCCTTCAGACGATGACGAGGACTCCTATGATAGAGACTAACCTAGAGATCAGAACCAACCTCTCATGAGTGAAACTTTACTTAAGGTCAATAACGTACAGAAGAATAATCAGCATCCGATCATCAAAGTGATAGGTGTAGGCGGTGGTGGGGGCAATGCTGTCAACTACATGTACAGTCTGAGGGTGCCCGACGTCACTTACCTGCTGTGCAATACCGACCGCCAGCACCTCAATAGCTGTGATGTGCCCGATACCATCTGCCTGGGAGAGAAGACCAGCAAGGGGTTAGGAGCCGGCAATCGACCGGAGCTGGCACGACAAGCGGCTTTGGAGAGCCAGGAGGAGATCATCAACGCTCTCTCCGATGGCACCCAGATGGTATTTATCACCGCTGGTATGGGGGGGGGCACCGGCACTGGTGCAGCACCTGTGATCGCACGTATCGCCAAGGATCTGGGTATCCTGACGGTCGGCATCGTCACCATACCTTTTCTCTTCGAGGGTAGGACCAAGATCCTAAGAGCCATCGAGGGTGTCGAGGAGCTGGGTAAGAATGTTGATGCGATCTTAGTGGTTAAGAATGAGCTGCTTAAGAGCGTCTACCCCGACCTTAGCTGGACGGAGGCGTTCCGCAAGGCGGATGAGACCCTGACCACCAGTACCCGCTCTATATCTGAGTTGGTGACCATCCCTGGACTGATCAATGTAGACTTCGCAGATGTCAATACCACCCTCAAGGATGGCGGTGTCTCTATCATCACACGTGGCTATGCCACTGCCGAGGAGGGAATAGAGGTAGCGATGGAGCGTGCCATGCAGTCGCCCCTTGTGAATGCTGATGACTTCGACAAGGCGCAGCGGGTGCTCTTTCAGATCACCTTTAGAGAGGGCTGTGAGCCCAAGGCAGATGTCACTGAGACGCTTAAGAATAACATCACCTCCCGCCTTACCACTAGCTTTGACTTGATCTGGGGTATCACGGAGCGCAACGACGATGGCATGCTGGGCGATGTGGGCTTTACGCTCTTGGCTTCTGGCTTCACCACCGACGATATGCACCTAGATGACTACCTGCTCTCTAAACCTAAGACTAAGGAGGAGCAGGAGCGTGAGGAGCGTGATGATGAGGCGATTAGAGACTGGTATCCGGAGTACGAAAAGGCAGGTATGGGGCGTGTGCGCTACCAGACTGTGGTCCTGACCGATCTGGAGCTGGATGATGACCTCTTTATCTCCGCCATGATCGAGACCCCCACACTCAAGCGCAGGGGCAGTGACGTGCGGGAGTGGCGTGCTAGGCGTGGCGATGCGCGCCCTCGGGAGTTGCACAACACCGCAGCCCAAGCCCAGTCTTATGCCTCTCCCACTGCCACGGCAGAGCTACCTGAGGATGGGATAGAGCGGTCGGATGAGGTGATAAAGTTTTGATTACTAGAGAGTAAGATATGAGTTTAGTAGAGATCATAAATGAGGGCATCAAGCAGGCGATGCTCAGTAAGGATAAAGTACGCCTAGAGACACTTAGAGGTGTGAAGAAGGAGTTTCTTGAGGCTCTGACAGCCAAGGGAGCGGAGCACGCCCTGAGTGACGACCAAGCCTTGAAGATCATACAGAAGATGGTCAAGCAGAGGGAGGAGAGCGTGCGGATGTACCGCGAAGCGGGTAGGGAAGAGCTGGCGACTAGCGAAGAGGCTGAGATCAAGGTGCTTACCGAGTTTTTGCCCGAACAGCTCTCACCTGAGGCGGTGCTGGAGGCGGTGCAAAAGATTGTAACAGAGCTAGGTGCCACCTCTATGAAGGATATGGGCAGGGTGATGGGTGTTGCCACCAAGACCCTTGGCTCACAGGCAGATGGCAAGACCATCTCCGAGATCGTGAAGCAGCTGCTCGCCTGATCGTAGTAGCCACCAATGGGGGGGAGTGCCATCTGGTAGAGCTGTGACTGCAGCACAGATGGCAAGATGATGAGACATTGAGAAGAGATTTTATTGAAAATAGATTTTATTTTAATTTATGATGAACGTAATCACGAAGACCATCACGCTTGAGGATGGACGTACCATCACGATCGAGACAGGCAAGCTTGCCAAGCAGGCTGATGGTGCAGTAACAGTAAGCATGGGGAGCACCGTATTGCTCGCAACTGTTACGGCTGCAAAGGATGCAGTGCCCGGCACAGACTTTATGCCGCTACAGGTGGAGTATAAGGAGAAGTTTTCTGCTGTAGGGCGGTTCCCTGGAGGGTTTACGCGTCGCGAGGGGCGTACCTCTGACTATGAGATACTGATTTGCCGACTGGTAGACCGTGCTCTCAGACCACTCTTCCCCGACGACTACCACGCCGAGGTCTATGTCAATATCACGCTCTATAGCGGTGATGAGGACGAACTACCAGATCAGCTTGCTGGACTAGCCGCATCAGCAGCCCTCGCAGTGAGTGATATACCATTTCACGGGCCTATATCTGAGGTACGTGTTGCCCGTAAGGATGGGGCGTTCATCGTCAATCCATCAGCGTCCGAGCTTGAGACGTCGGATCTTGACATCATGGTAGCAGCCACCATGGATAATATCATGATGGTAGAGGGCGAGATGGATGAGCTACAGGAGTATGAGATGCTCGATGCGATCAAGGTAGCACATGAGGCGATCAAGAAGCAGTGTAAGGTACAGCTCGAGCTCATGGAGGAGTGCAACACCGTTGAGAAGCGTGTGTACAGCCATGAGGAGAACGATGAGGAGCTTCGTCAGAAGGTCCACGATGCTTGCTACCAGCGTGCTTTTGAGATCGCGCTCGAGGGTAACCCCAATAAGCATGCCCGCGGTGAGGCTCTGGGACAGGTCGTAGACGACTTTAAGGCAACCTTTACCGAGGAGGAGCTAGAGGAGAAAGAGGGAATGATCGATCGCTACTACCATGACGTGGAGAAGGAGGCGATGCGACGTGCCATACTCGATCATGGCAAGCGCCTTGACGGTCGTAGCGTGACCACCATTCGCCCAATCTGGGCAGAGGTCTCTCCGCTACCAGCACCACACGGCTCTGCTATCTTTACCAGAGGTGAGACTCAGGCACTTGCCACCGTGACCCTTGGTACCAAGAGCGATGAGAAGCTGGTCGATGACGTCCTGAACAGAGGCAAAGACCGCTTCCTCCTACACTATAACTTCCCACCCTTCTCTACAGGTGAGGCACGTCCCGTACGTGGTGTGGGTAGGCGTGAGATAGGGCATGGCAACTTGGCTCTTAGAGCACTTAAGCGCATGATCCCTGAGGACTACCCTTATGTGATCCGCATTGTGAGTGATATCCTAGAGAGCAACGGCTCCTCCTCTATGGCTACTGTGTGTGCCGGTACGCTATCACTGATGGATGCAGGTGTGAAGATCAAGAAGCCGGTGAGCGGTATTGCTATGGGACTGATCTCTGAGAATAAGGGTCAGAACTATGCGGTCCTTTCGGACATCCTAGGCGATGAGGACCACCTCGGGGATATGGACTTCAAGGTAACTGGTACCCGTGATGGTATCACTGCCACACAGATGGATATCAAGGTGGATGGCCTGAGCTATGAGATCCTAGAGAAGGCACTGGCACAGGCAAAGGAGGGGCGTATGCACATCCTGGATAAGATCGAGGAGACCATCGCCGAGCCACGCAGTGACTTCAAGCCACAGACGCCACGTCTGGTGACCATGAGGATCGCTAAGGAGTTTATCGGTGCTGTCATAGGCCCGGGTGGTAAGATCATCCAGAGCATCCAGGAGGAGAGTGGTGCCGATGTCAATATCGAAGAGGTTGATAATGAGGGAGTCATCGAGATCGCAGCACCAGGCAGAGAGGCCATAGACAAAGCACTTGAGATGATCAATGCTATTGTGGTGATGCCAGAGGTGGGGACTGTCTACTCCGGTACAGTGAAGTCAGTCATGCCTTATGGTGCCTTCATTGAGTTCTTGCCCGGTAAGGAGGGTCTGCTACACATCTCTGAGTGGGATTGGAGACGCTTCGAGACCATCGAGGAGACTGGCGTCAAGGAGGGTCAGAAGCTCGAGGTGAAGCTGCTAGAGATTGATCCTAAGACCGGTAAGTTTAGACTTTCTCGTAGAGCACTCATAGAGAAGCCAGAGGACTATGTAGAGCCCGAGGAGAGACGTCCTAGAGGCCCACGCAATGGCGGTGGTAACCGCCGTGAGGGTGGTCATGGTGGTCGGCGCCACGGTGGTGGAGGTCGTCGCCATCAGGATGAGGAGTAAGTTCTCACTCGCTCTGTAAGTGAGCCATTATTAAGAAGCGTCCTCTGACAAGTTGCCAGAGGACGCTTCTATCTTTATACTGAGGATCAAGGAGTTTGAGCCTCTATGGTAGCGAACCCAATAGCGCTTCTATCTGCGGCGGAGTATGCTATTGACCACCCGTACTGTGGCTACCAACTGCCCCATCTCTGTATAGATGTCGATATTCCATACATGGGTGCTCTTACCCCTATGTATGATGCGAGCTTTTGCCTGTACGACATCGCCCTCGTGGGCAGCCTTGATGTGGTTGCCACTCACCTGCATTCCTACCTGTATTTCATCTGGCTTTAGGAGGTAGGTGCTACCATACCCGGCTAGGGTCTCGGCTAGCGCCAGACTTGCACCACCATGCAGGATGCCCATGGGCTGTCGTGTGCGGCGGTCTACCGGCATGGTCGCCTCGACATAGCCCTCCTCAAGTAGGGTGCACTTGATGCCGAGTGCCTCCATGAGGGTGCCCCGGGTGAGCGCGTTGAGGGCTTCGACATCGACCGAACGGTCGACTGGCTCGGGGTAGAGGATAAACTTATTAATCAGCCGCTGGATGCCATTGGTCGTATTGGAGGTAGTGACATAGTCGGCTGTACGCTTGATCGCCTCGGAGGCGTTTGCCATGGCCACACCTAGCCCTGCGATCTCTAGCATGCCGAGATCGTTGTAGTTGTCACCAACAGCGATCAGCTCCTCATGTTTGATCTCTAGGTCGCGCAGTAGGAAGTCGAGGGCGCTCCCTTTGTCTACCTTATATGGCGCTATCTCGAGGAAGTTTTCGTGGGAGATGAAGAAGTTTAAGGCGCCGCCAAAGCGCTGCTCGAGCTTTGCCTTGATGGAGCGTACCTCCTCAGCCTCGCCCAGGACAGCCATCTTAAAAGGCTCCTTAGTGACGTCAGCGACAAGGTCCTCAACACCAGTGATCGGCATGCCACCATTGACCCAGCTCTCAGTCTGCACGAGTGGGTGGTCGGGCTGCTCTGTGATGATCTCATTGCGCCGGTAGGTGAGGAGCACCATCCGCTCCTCATCGACGATCTTCTTGACCTGAGGGATCAACTCTAGTGGGATAGTATGGCGTGCCAGGATATGGCCGTCTGCGCAGGAGGTGATCTTACCCCCGTTATAGGAGATCACATAGCCCCCGTACTCGGGTAGTTGTAGCTTCTGTGCCAGCACTTTAGAGCCATAGGTGGGGCGCCCCGTCGCCAAGACCACCTTGATCCCCATCCGCTGTATCTCCATGACTGAGCTGAGCGTGGAGGGGAGGAGCTCTTTGTTGTCATCTACGAGGGTGCCATCAAGGTCAAAGGCAATGATCTTGTATTTTGTATCGTTGGTCATTTGCTCAAAGGATTGAAGATGAATTAAATAGAGAGGATATTGAGCACACGTACTTCATCCTGCCCAATGGTCTTGGTGTCCTTGATCGCTGTGCTGAAGGGGACGTGCACTAGATTGTCATTGACGATACCGATCATGATATTTCTCTGCCCATCAATGAGCGCATCTACCGCTGCCACGCCCATGCGACTGGCTAGGATACGGTCTTGAGCGCAAGGGCTCCCACCTCTCTGGATGTGTCCTAGGATCACCACCCTGACATCGTACTCTGGATGCGCCTCCTCGAGACGCTTAGCAACGCCCATGGCTCCGCCTGTGGCTTCGCTCTCTGCCACCATGACGATGGAGCTATTCTTGCTCTTGCGGAAGCCACTGGCGATCATCTTTGAGATCTCCTCCTCTGCCTCCTTGTACTCAGGGATGATGGCTACCTCGGCACCGGAGGCAATGGCACCATTGAGTGCTAGGAACCCTGCATCGCGACCCATCACCTCTACGACAAAGAGACGGTTGTGTGAGGAGGCAGTGTCTCTGAGCTTATCGACAGCATCCATGATGGTATTGAGCGCTGTGGCATAGCCAATAGTACTGTCAGTGCCGGAGAGGTCGTTGTCGATGGTGCCCGGGATGCCTACGATGGGCACATTGAACTCTTGGGCAAAGACCCTTGCCCCGCTGAGTGTGCCGTCACCACCTATTACTACAAGCGAGTCGATGCCATGGAATACCATGTTTTCATACGCCTGGCGTCGCCCCTCGGGGGTCTTGAAGTCGGCACACCGTGCGGTCTTGAGTATGGTGCCACCCCGCTGTACTATGTTGCTGACATCCTCTGTATGAAAGGGGGTGATCTCATTATTCATCAGCCCTAGGTATCCTCGATGTATGGCGTACACTTCGATCCCATGGTATATGGCAGCCCTTGTGACTGCACGGATGGCGGAATTCATCCCTGGAGCGTCGCCTCCGGAGGTCAACATCCCAATACACTTCACTGCACTAGTCCTATTTATGTCCATATTGAAAGTTTTATTTTATAAGATCCTACCTCATCTTTCTAGCTCTCACAACTGTGAGGGCTACCTAATTGCATGTCAAGTGATGCCCCTAGCACCACCGACCTAACAAATATACCAATTGTCGAGATAATCCCAGTGAGAACCGGGGTGCTACCGTGAAAGGTAGGATATGAGAGACGCCTGAGAGGTGTGCTTGAAACAGACCTGATGATCACAACGTTTTGGCTCTGATATATAGTTGCGCTTGGTGCTATCGTGAAGTGATGAAGTTTCTGTATCTTTGTAGGTAGGGGGATTGTGGGAGAAACAACAAGGTGACGATAAATACTACCGATTGAGATTACAATTACATGAGTATAAGAGAGCTAAGTGAGCAGGAAGTATTGAGGAGAGAGAGCTTGGCTGAGCTGCGTAAGCTCGGTATCAACCCATATCCGGCGGAGGAGTTTGAAGTGACCGCCCATGCCTCAGAAGTAAAAGAGACCTTTGAAGACAATGCCCCGAAGCGGGAGGTGGCGATGGCAGGTAGGATCATGATGCGGCGCATCATGGGTAAGGCTTCCTTTTGTGAGCTCCAGGATAGCACAGGTAGGATACAGCTTTACATCACGAGGGATGATCTATGCCCCGGAGAGGATAAGACGCTCTATAACACTGTCTTTAAGAAACTGCTCGACATAGGCGATCACATAGGAGTACGGGGCTATGTCTTTCGTACGAAGATGGGGGAGATAAGTATACATGTGGAGGAGCTGGTACTGCTATCAAAGTCGCTGCGCCCGCTGCCAGTGGTGAAGATGAAGGATGGTGTCGCCTATGATGCCTTTACTGATCCCGAACAGCGCTACCGTATGAGGTACGTGGATCTTGTGACAAATCCTGAGAAACGGGAAATCTTTATCAAACGCACCAAGACACTCGGTGCGATGAGGGAGTTTCTCAATGACAAGGGGTATCTCGAGGTGGAGACACCTGTACTGCAAAACATCCCTGGTGGGGCAACAGCTCGCCCCTTTATTACCCACCACAATACGCTCGATATCCCAATGTATCTGCGTATCGCTAACGAGCTCTATCTTAAGCGGTTGATTGTAGGTGGCTTTGATGGCGTGTATGAATTTAGCCGTAACTTCCGTAACGAGGGGATGGATCGCACGCACAATCCTGAATTTACCATCATGGAGGTCTATGTTGCATACAAGGACTACCAGTGGATGATGGAGATGACGGAGCAGATGATGGAGCATACCGCCATGAAGGTCAACGGTACTACCAAGACCAAGGTGGGCGAGGTGGAGATCGACCTGAAGGCTCCCTATGCGCGTGTAACGATGCGTGAGGCGATCCTTGAGCATACTGGGTATGACATTCAAGGGAAGAGCGAAGAGGAGCTGCGAGAGGCCTGTAAGGCGATGGGGATCGATGTGGAGCCCTCCATGGGTAAGGGCAAACTGATCGATGAGATATTTGGAGAGAAGGCTGAAGGGAAGTACATCCAGCCGACCTTTATCACTGACTACCCAGTTGAGATGTCACCCCTCGCCAAGATGCACAGAGAGGATGAACTACTGACGGAGCGTTTTGAGCTGATTGTCAATGGTAAAGAGCTGCTGAATGCTTACTCTGAGCTGAATGACCCGATCGACCAGCTAGAGCGCTTTGAGGAGCAGGCAAGGCTTGGAGATAGGGGCGATGATGAGGCGATGTATGTCGACTATGACTTTGTCCGTGCCCTCGAGTATGGTATGCCCCCGACGGCAGGGATGGGCATCGGTGTGGATCGCTTCGTGATGTTGTTAACGGGACAGGAGAGCATCCAGGAGGTGCTATTCTTCCCACAGATGCGACCTGAGCAGAGATCGGAATGATGAGAAGTGGGAGAGATAAATACCTTCTGAATAAGGGAGCTCCCTGGAGTCCAGGTAGGATTGGGATTATAGGGAGTGGTAGCTGGGCAACTGCTCTGGCTAAGATATTACTCACCACACAAGAGGAGGTCAACTGGTACTTCCGCTTCAGGGAGACGGTCAAGCGCTTCCAAGCCTCTGGGCACAATCCTTCTTACCTAACCTCGGTGGAGTTTGATACCGACCGGATTAACTTTTACACCGATATCCCAAGTATTGTAGAGAACTCTGATACTCTGCTACTTGTGACGCCTTCGCCCTATATCAAGGGCGTACTGGAGCGTGCTAAGCCGGGAACCCTGAAGGATAAGTTTATCATCAATGCCATTAAAGGGATCATCACTGATGAGTATGTATTGATCACAGAATACCTCATGGAGAGATATGGCTTACCTAAGGAGCAACTAGGAGTGGTGAGTGGTCCCTGCCATGCCGAGGAGGTGGCACTGGAGCGGCTGTCATATCTGACGGTAGCAACTGCTGATCTGACTAAAGCCGAGGTGCTGAAAGGTGTCTTTGAGGGTGAGTTTGTCTCATGTAAGGTGAGCTCAGACCTCACCGGCATCGAGTACAGTAGTGTGATGAAGAATATTTATGCCATCATGGCGGGCGTCTGTCAAGGGCTACGTATGGGTGATAATTTTCAGGCGGTACTGCTCTCTAATGCTGCCGCTGAGATTGATCTCCTCCTGAATAGAGTATCGAGTAATGCGGTGCGAAAGATCACGGACTCTGTATATCTGGGAGATCTGATGGTGACAGCCTACTCGCGCTATAGCCGTAATAGGACACTCGGCACGCTGATAGGACGTGGCTACTCGGTGAAGCAAGCCCAGCTAGAGATGGAGATGGTGGCAGAAGGCTACTATGGTACGAAGTGCATACATGAAGTGAATAAAGACCTAGGACTGGAGCTACCTATCGCGGAGGCTGCCTATGATATCCTCTATAGGAGAGCCGACCCGGCAGAGAAGATCCTTGAACTGAGCCAAAAACTGACCTGATAAAGAAGTAAAATATTAAGCTAATAGACTATGTCGAACGAGATTAAACTAAATATAAGCAATGCACTCGTAAGTGAGGGAGTCCGTGAGTCATACCAGCAACTGCTAGAGACGGCTGGAGCGTGCAATAAGGCACTACATGATGGATCTCGCCCTGGAAATGATTTTTTAGGATGGGTTTCACTGCCATCATCTATCACTGAGGAGTTTGTGCAGGATATCCAAGCTACAGCTGATAGACTCAATGAATCATGTGAGTATGTCATTGCCATCGGGATTGGTGGCTCCTACTTAGGGGCAAAGGCAGTTATTGATGCCCTTTCGGATAGCTTTGCACAGCTGAAGCCCGCTATGAGGGCAAGACTACTCTACGCTGGGCATAACATCGGTGAGGACTACCTGTATGAACTGATGGAGCTGGTGCGGGGGCACAAGTTTGGCATCATTAACATCTCTAAGAGTGGCACCACCACTGAGCCTGCAATGGCATTTCGTCTGCTGAAGCAGATGCTTGAGGAGCAGGAGGGTGTTGACTTCGCTAGAAAGCATATTGTAGCAATCACGGATGCTAAGAAGGGTGCGCTCCGTAACCTGGCCGATAAAGAGGGGTATACCACCTATGTGATCCCTGACGATGTGGGAGGGCGCTTTAGTGTCCTTACCGCTGTGGGGCTTCTGCCCATTGCTGTAGCTGGCTTGGATATTGCCGAGCTGGTAAATGGAGCTAAGGAGATGGAACGGCTGACAAGCCACCATACCCAAAGCCCTGAGGAGAATATTGCATGCCAGTACGCGGCAGCACGCAATGCCCTCTATCTGAACGGCAAGAAGATCGAGATCTTGGTTAACTTTCACTCTAAGCTCCACTATATCAATGAGTGGTGGAAGCAGCTGTATGGTGAGAGCGAAGGCAAGGAGGGAAAGGGTATCTTCCCGACAGGTGTTGACTTCTCCACTGATCTACACTCCATGGGACAGTGGATCCAGCAAGGAGAGAGGACGATATTTGAAACTTTTATCAGCATTGCTAAGCCCAACCATGAGGTGAAGATCCCGATGGATGATCAGAACCTCGATGGTCTGAACTACATCGCTGGGAAGAACGTCGACTACATCAACCACATGGCAGAGCGTGGTACTTTACTCGCACACTTGGATGGGGGCGTTCCTGTGATTCACATAGAGCTACCAGTGCTATCGGAGTACACGATAGGATCACTCCTTTACTTTTTTGAGAAAGCAGTGGGTATCAGCGGTTATTTGCTTGGTGTTAATCCTTTTAACCAACCAGGAGTCGAGGACTACAAGCGCAATATGTTTGCACTGCTTGAGAAACCCGGCTTTGAGGAGGCTACAGAGCAGATCAAGAACCGAATGAAGCAGATGTGATAGAGAAATGAGTGAAAGTCATAATAAACAACTCATCCTACCAGAGTATGGAAGGAATGTGCAAAATATGGTGGACTTCTGTCTAACCATAGAGGATAAGGAGGAGAGGCAGACATGTGCTGAAGCCATCGTGCAGACGATGAGTTCTTTCTCTAATGCAGAGAAGGAGCGTGATGACTACTGGCAGATACTTTGGGATCATCTCTACATCATGTCGGACTTTAAGCTCGATGTAGACTATCCATACGAGGTAACCTGTTGCAAGGAGGAGTACATGGTGTCGCAACACCCAGTCCTGGAGAATGACCACCAGCAAAAGCCATTTTATCGTCACTATGGTCGTAACATCGAGCGTATGATCAAGGCGCTGATGGCTCTGCCTGAGGGTGAGGAGCGCATGGAGCTTGCAAAAGCTACAGCCTTCCAGATGAAGCGCAACTACGTAGCCTGGAATAACGCTACAGTAGCAGATACTAAGATCTTCACGGATCTCTTCGAGCTATCCGAGGGTAAGATCTACCTTGATGAGAGCAACTGTCAACTCCCCGATAGTAATGAGATACTATCGCAGAGCGTTGCGCAACAAAATGCTGGCAATGCTTCTACCAAGGGCGGAAAGAGAAAAATGAACGTCTCGCGTAGAAGGCAGAGGCAAAGAAGAAAGTAGGTCATGGAATCCTTTGTAATTGAGGGCGGTCACCGACTGAAAGGTGACATCACCCCACAGGGAGCGAAGAATGAGGCGCTCCAGGTAATTTCTGCAATACTCCTCACATCAGAAGAGGTAGTGATCAGTAACGTCCCCGATATCTTGGATGTCAATAATCTCATCTCTCTGCTTATGGATCTTGGGGTGAAGGTTCGTAAGTTGAATGCTGATGGCTATAGCTTTAAGGCTGATGATGTGAATCTGGACTTCGCATACTCTAATGACTTCCTTGAGAAGTCAAGCAAGTTGCGCGGCTCGGTGTTGCTTATTGGGCCTCTGCTTGCCCGTTTTGGCAAGGCGACGATAGCTAAGCCGGGTGGAGATAAGATAGGGCGACGTAGGCTTGACACACACTTCTTGGGTCTTATGAACCTTGGAGCTAAGATGTGCTATGACGAAGAGCATGATATCTTTACTATTGCCTCTAATGGTGAGGGACTTAAGGGGTGCTATATGCTTCTTGATGAGGCATCAGTGACGGGTACGGCCAATATCATCATGGCTTCTGTCTTGGCCAAAGGTACGACGACTATTTATAACGCAGCGTGTGAGCCTTACATTCAACAGCTATGCAAGATGCTTCTGAGGATGGGAGCACGTATAGAGGGAGTGGGGAGTAACCTCCTCACGATACATGGTGTGGATACTAGTCTAGGCGGTACGACTCACCAGCTCTTGCCCGATATGATTGAGGTGGGAAGCTTCATTGGCATGGCAGCTATGACCGAGTCGGAACTAACCATCAAAAACACCCACTTGCAAGAATTGGGCTGTATCCCTGACTCTTTCAGGCGCATTGGTATCAAGGTGGAGGAGCGCGGTGATGACCTCTATATTCCTGCTCAGGATCATTATGAGATTGAGAGCTTTATGGATGGATCAATCATGACGATTTCAGATGCACCTTGGCCCGGACTGACACCGGATCTTTTGAGTGTGATGCTTGTAGTTGCAACACAAGCGAGAGGCAGTGTATTGATACATCAGAAGATGTTTGAGAGCCGTCTATTCTTCGTGGACAAACTGATCGATATAGGTGCTCAGATTATTCTGTGTGACCCACATAGAGCTACAGTGATTGGTCTTGATAAGCGCTATAAGCTGAAGAGTGGGCTCATGGCCTCGCCTGACATACGTGCTGGTATTGCGCTGCTCATAGCTGCAATGTCTGCTGACGGGATCTCAAGGATAGATAACATCTCCCAGATAGACAGGGGGTATCAGTCTATTGACACCCGCCTTAACGCTCTCGGAGCTGCAATATCTCGTATTTGATGAACCCCTACCCAAAGATATCGCGACAGGAACTCCTGTCGTACGGGCGGGTGAAGAGGCCGCATGGTCATCATGGTGAGATTGTCTTAGAGGTCTATTCCGAAGAACTCTTTGCACTGAATCCGCAATATCTCTTCGTTGAGAGCGAGGGGCTCTGTATCCCGTATCGTGTCGATGAGATGAGAGGGAGCAGGGACCAATTTATCACCTCGTTTGACCAACTGACAAGTGAAGAGCAGGCAAAGAAGCTCAGAGGTGCCAAGGTGTATATCCAAGCAAGTGAGATCGGAGATGAGCCGGATCGTATAGAGAGCTCGTACTTGTCCTGGAGAGGGATGAGTGTCACCCATAGCTCAGGGATAGCGATGGGCGTTATTGAGGAGATTGATGACTCCACGAGCAATCTTATCTTTCAGATTCTGTCTCCTGCAGGTGAGGTACTATTGCTACCATACGTGGAGGAATGGATAGTTGACGTAGATCTGGACAAGCGCGCTATTATTGTCGATTGCCCGATAGAGTTGACTTCTCCTTTGTAATTAAGTGATAAGTGTATAATAGTCAATCAGATAAGTCATAACTTTTAGAGTGATGAAAAGATATATCAAAGACCTATTTCTACTAAGCCTTTGTTTGCTCATCCCTTATGTAGCATACGCACAGAGGATTGAGTTGCCACACATTTGGGATGGTACCTATGCTCCAAAGAGTGGGGGAGAAAACTTTAGATCAACCCCAGATGGGAAGCACTATACGATCATTAACCCAGAACGGAGTGCTATTGTGAAATATTCCTATGAGACAGGAGTGGAGGTAGAGAAGATCTTTGATACAGAGACCGCTAGGGAGTGTGACTTCGATACTTTTGACGATTACCTGATAAGTGAGAGTGGGCATCATATCATCATTCTCCGCAATACCGAGCCTATCTACCGTAGGAGCGCAAGCTATACTGCGTACCATTATGATGTACGTCGAAACTTAGTCGCGCCGCTAAATATCACACCAGGCAAGGTCCGTGTGCCGCTGCTCTCTCCTGATGGAAGGATGTGTGCCTATGTAATTGATAATGACATCTATATAAAGAAATTTGACTACGACACTGAGGTCCGTGTTACGACTGATGGTAGGGTTAATCATATCCTAAATGGAGTTACAGACTGGGTCTATGAGGAAGAGCTCTACGAGACCAGTCTGATGGAGTGGAGCAATGACGGGAGCTTTCTAGCTTTTGTTCGTACTGACGAGAGCGAGGTTATGAGCTTCGAGATGACCCTCTTTGGTACTCAAAATTACCCCATGACCTACGTATACAAGTACCCGAAGGCGGGGGAGCAAAACTCTGTGATAGAGGTCAAGTTGTATGAAGTGGACAATAGACGGACTATTACGCTTGATATCAAAGAACTAGCTGACCAGGAGTATTACATCCCGAGGATGACGTTCTGGCAGGATCAGCTTTACCTCTTCACGCTCAATCGTCATCAAAACCATCTGCGTGTATTCCAAGTGAATCCCAAGAGCAAGGTATCAAAGCTCTGGCTCCAGGATGAGGATGACTGTTATATTGATAGCAATAACTGGGTACGTAAACTCCAGTTCGATGCCTCGGGCATCTACTATGTAAGCGAGAGGAGCGGTCGTCCCCAGCTCTATCGATATGATCATAATGGTGTAATGCAGTCCCAATTGACTGATGGTCAGTATGACATTACCAACTTCTATGGTGTGGCGGAGAATGGAGATGTGATATATGCGGTGGCTGCACCGACACCGATGGATAGGACGATCGTGGCTAGGGATGTGCGCGGTAGAGAGCGCTTGCTCTCTCCAGAGTCGGGCGTCTTTAGTGCAAACTTTAGTGTTGGAATGAATTATTACAGACTACAGGGGTCTTCAGCGACTACACTACCTCGCACTGAAATCAGAAGAACAAAGGACGCTAAGCAGATCGCCATACTAGAGGACAATAGCCAGTTGAGAGAAAAGCTAGCTCGTATCCCACACGCTAAGAAGGAGTTTATCGAGGTTCGTACAGAGAGTGGTCTAATTCTTAATGCTTGGATATTAAAACCGCTCAATTTTGATCCTAGTAAGACCTACCCACTTGTGATGACTCAGTACAGTGGCCCCGGATCACAGTCAGTGATGAATAAGTTTGAATTTGGATGGGAGGAGTACCTAAGCCAAGAGGGCTTTGTGGTAGCTTGTGTAGATGGACGAGGAACTGCTGGACGTGGCAGTGACTTTACTAAGTCCATATATCTCAATATGGGAGTTCTTGAGAGCCAAGACCAGATCGAAGCTGCACGAGCACTTGGACAACTTCCCTTTATCGACGCCAAGAGGATAGGTATCTTTGGCTGGAGCTTTGGCGGATATACCACGCTAATGGCAATGACTCGAGGTGAGGGAACGTTCAAAGCCGGTGTAGCAGTAGCACCACCAGTAGATTGGAGATTATACGACACCATATACACAGAGCGGTATATGCGTACTCCGCAGGAGAATAAGCGTGGTTATGATGCTACCTCAGCACTTAGCTACGTACAGGGGTTACAGGGCAACTTGTTGATAGTCCAAGGCACAGCTGATGATAACGTGCACGCTCAAAATATGATGCTTCTAACGACCGCCCTAGTGGCAGCAGATAAGGATTTCCAGATGCTTACTTATACCGATAAAAATCATGGCATCTATGGAGGGAATACGCGCAATCACCTTTACAGACAGATTACCAATCACTTCAAGAAGAATCTGTAATATGGATCAGACTACTCCTCAGAAGCATGTCAAAGAGCCACGTAAGCCTGATTGGTTAAAGATCAAGCTTAGTAGCGTGGATAGCTACTCGGCTATCTCTCATACTATCCATAATGCTGGTTTGCACACTATTTGTTCCAGTGGGATGTGTCCCAATATGTCTGAATGCTGGAGTCGTGGTACTGCTACGTTCATGATTGGAGGTAATGTATGTACACGGGCTTGCCGCTTTTGCGCTACTCAGTCAGCCAAAACACCGCCGCCTCTGAATCATAATGAACCCATGGAAGTGGCTAGGAGTATCCAGGATATGCGATTGAAATACGCTGTCATCACATCTGTAGACCGTGATGACTTGCCTGATGGAGGTGCACAACATTGGGTTGATGTGATTCTTGCCGTTCGAGAGCTTAATCCAGAGACTACCATTGAGGTGTTAATACCCGACTTTGGGGGCGATCAGAAGGCATTAGACTTGGTTTTGCAGACGAAGCCAGATGTTGTAGGACATAATCTGGAGACTGTGAGAAGATTAACACCTTCTGTGCGACATACAGCCACCTACGAGACTAGTCTCAAGGTACTAAGGCAAATTTCAGAATCTGGCTGTGTGACAAAGACCGGTATCATGGTTGGTCTAGGAGAAACACCGGAGGAGGTAGAGAGCTTATTCCGTGACTGTGTAGAGGTTGGCGTAGATACCCTGACAGTGGGGCAGTATCTTCGCCCTAATAAGAAGCTCCTGCCAGTCGTTGAATATGTGCACCCAGATCAATTTGCTCGGTATAAGGAGATTGGTGAAGCGTTAGGGCTCAAACATGTGGAGAGCGGCCCCCTTGTTCGTTCATCATACAGAGCCGATACACAATTTGCCACAGCAAAGAAGGCACTTGATCTTAAAGATTTAACGATACGAAACAATAATAACGCAACGAGGTAATATAAAAATGAATAATAAACTATATCCTTGGATGTTAAGAGGAGTCATTGCACTCTTTATGGCAGCGATGTTTGCATCCTGCGGTGTTCTCGATCAAATATCAAAAGGGAAGCAAGGTGACACTGAATATGGCTCTGTCTTCCACAAGCAGCAGATACTTTTAGTTGCAACATTAGGCGACAAGTCAGAGGAGGGCGCTGTGTATACCTATGGTATCATGCCTCAGAAGTTAGAGGCAAAGCAGCTCTCTACCTTCTATACGCCTTCTCCTACATTTATGGCATTCAATACTATCCGTAACCATCTCTACATAACAAATGAGTTGCCGAATGATGCAATGCTCACGGCAACTACTTTCAACTCTAGTAGTGGTGCAATCACTAGTCTCAATCAATCATACACCCTGGGAGCGGAACCCACCTATGTGGCGCTCCAAGATGACAAAGTCATTACTGCAAATTACGGAGGAGGTAATATCACTCTCTTCAGGACTGAGTCTGATGGTACTCTCTCTGAGGCGAATTGGAGGATTGACCTTAGTGCAGATGGTTCACTCTCAAGACCGCATTCTATTTTCTTTACTCCTAGCGGTAAGGATGTATATGTCACTGACTTAGCTCAAGACAAGGTCTTCCACTTCAGAGTACACAGAACTGTGCCACCTATTACGGTGGGGCACGAACAGACTGTACTGTCAAAGGGCTCAGGACCCAGACACATCATCTTCGATAGGCAAGGGAAATATGCCTATGTGGTTAATGAGAAGAAGCCGACGGTTATGGTCTACCGCAAACACTTCAATGGTGTGCTAGAGCTCGTACAAGAGATCAATACCGGACGCCCTACAGATGGCGCTGCTGCTCATATAGCACTTAGCAAGGATGGTAGATACCTATATACGTCACATAGGATCAATGGCGACGGCATTGTTGTTTTTAGCGTGGATCAGAGGAGTGGAGAGATCAAGCAGATTGGGTTCCAGCCTACGGGTAAGCATCCTAGGCAGTTCACTCTCAGCCCAGACGGAAAGTATATGGCAGTAGCTGCAAGAGACAGTGGTCAGGTGGAGTTTTATCGACGTGATAGGGATACAGGACTGTTAGAGCCTACTGGCTATACTATCAAGACCAAGAAACCTGTATTCTTGCTTTGGGAGGAGTTCTGAAGAAAATTCAAGTAAAAAATTATAAAGAGAGGAGCTCTGTATAAAAAGCCCTCTCTTTTTATTTTGGTGTAGCTCGGTAGTAGTGCCCTTCAATAGCAGCACGAGTATTAGGGAAGATCTCTGCAGCCTCGCTACGTAACACTTCTATCTGACTAGCAGACCCGTACCTTGCACTGTAATGGCCGATGAGCAGCTCATCCACACCTGCGAGCATTGCTATTTTACCTGCTTGCTTTGCGGTAGAGTGCATGGTCTCTTTGGCTCTCTGTGCGAGGCTCTCGTCAAAGGTGGATTCATGATAGAGAAGCGATACTCCCTCTATGTATGGTACAATCTTCTTAGAGTACGCAGTGTCAGAGCAGTAAGCATAACTACCAGTTTGGGGTGGCGGTGATGTTAATAAATGGTTTGGGATGACAGTACCATCTTCTTTTACAAAATCAGCTCCTTGCTTTATTAAATTAAAGAAGGCGATTGGAACTCCGTGGTAGTCAACCATATCTCTTCGAAGTGCCCTGCTCTTCGGTCGCTCATCAAAGCGATATCCCACAGTAGGAACACGATGAAGTAGGGAGAAGGCGGATACGGTGATCGAGCTATCCTCATATATGGGCTCTAAGCCACTGGGAGTGAGCTCATGAGCGATAAGTCGTTCCGACTCCTCCTCATTAAGACCACATAGCTTATTGAGTATCAGGACGAAATCAATGATGCCCTTAGGTCCGTATATGTGTATCGGGTGCTCCAGCCCATATAGAGCCATGGTGCTTATGAGACCAGGGAGTCCAAAGACATGATCCCCATGTAGATGGCTAATGAAGATCCTATGTAGAGAAGTGAATGAGGCACCGTACTCCAGCATTCGCATTTGGGTGCCTTCGCCACAGTCGATTAGGAAACTCTTATTGCGAAGTCTTACAATCTGGGCGCTAGGATGGTGGGAGTGTGAGGGTCGGGCAGAGCCACACCCTAAGACCTGAACATGCAGTCCGTCGCCTAGATTTGGTACTTTCTTATTGTTCACCCTTCATTTCCTCTATTAGGTGTAACATCTCTTCTATTTGACCCTTCACCTGTGTTAGTTGGTCTCTAACTTTGAGATCTGTTTCTACATCATTATTCTTCAGGAGAGCTGATGCCAGCGCAGGGGCGTAGCCACACTCTTGGATCAGATACTTAAGCTGCTGGATCAGTGCCAGATCAGATTGAGTATACATCCGAGCGTCACTCGAGGGAGAACGTTCTGGCGCTAGTGGCGTCACCTCCTCCCAGTATCTCAGTACGTGCTCTTCCACATCATACATGCTGGCTACCTCACCTATAGAGTAATAGGTACGTCCAGCAGGAGGAGTGCCTGCACGCCAACTAGGTCTTTTTCTCTTAGCTCTCTTTCGGCTCATCTGTCTATTGCTGTTTGGCTTTACTTGCACACGAAGATACAAAATATTTGGCTGAGTAGGATTCTTATTTCAGTTCTCTCTATACAAGCCTATTCGGATTGGTATAAGCTCTTGCAAAATTGGTAAGTTTGTACTTCGTGATGACTAGAATTGATACTTGATGAAGGTTGAAGAACAAGACTATATTGATCTTAAAGGCGTAAGAGTCAACAATCTAAAGAATATTTCACTGCAAATACCACGGAACCAGCTTGTTGTAATAACTGGACTCAGTGGTAGCGGTAAGAGTTCGCTTGCCTTTGACACCCTCTATGCCGAAGGACAGCGCCGATATGTGGAGAGCTTAAGTGTCTATGCACGCCAGTTTGTCAGCAAGATGGCAAAGCCTGAGGCTGACTCGATCACAGGCATTCCCCCTGCAGTAGCTATTGAGCAGAGAAAGTTTGGTAAAAATCAACGAAGCACCGTTGGTACCAGCACAGAAGTGTACGACTACTTGCGGATGCTATATGCTCGGGTGGGCCATACCTTTAGTCCGATCAGTGGCAAGGAGGTCGTACGTCATACGACTAAAGATGTCATCAACTTCATCTATTCCCTCCCAGAGGGCATGAGGTACATGGTCTGCGCTCCGATGACTGTCCCTAGAGGAAGACCCCTCAAGGAACACCTTGAGCTGATGATAGCCAATGGTTACAGCCGAGTTCTAGTCAATGACGAGGTGAAGCGTCTCCAAGATCTAGTAGAGTCAAAGGGAGTGGCAAGGATGAAAAAGAGTGGTATGCACCTAGTTGTAGACCGCTTAGTAGTGAAGCCTGATGACGATGCGACTACGAATAGGCTAGGAGATTCGTTAGAGACCGCATTCTTCGAAGGAGATGGGCACATACTCATCGTCTATGATGATGTGCAGAAGGAGTTTAGCGATAGATTTGAGGCAGATGGTATGATCTTTGAAGAGCCCACAGATAAGCTCTTCAGTTTCAATCACTCAGTAGGTGCATGCCCGACCTGCGAGGGGTTTGGTATGGTGATGGGTATTGATGAGGACTTAGTTATCCCAGACAAGCGTCTTTCACTCTATGAGGAGAGTGTGATGTGCTGGAGGGGTCCTAAGATGTCGCAGTGGCAGAAGGATTTCATACGAAAGACGCGTGATTTAGGTTTTCCTATCCATAGACCTTACAACGAACTTACAGAGGAGGAGCACGATCTCCTATGGTACGGTGATAAAGAGAAGAGGGTATATGGCATCTACGACTTCTTCGATCATATTGAGAAGCGGCAGTACAAGATGCACTACCGTATTATGCTTGCTCGCTTTCGTGGTCGCTCGCTGTGTCCGACCTGCAAGGGCAAGCGTCTGAAGAAAGAGGCTTTTTATGTAAAAGTTGCAGGAAAGGATATATCCCAGCTCGTGGTGATGCCTGTCAGCGAACTTCGTGTCTGGTTGGATGAACTCCAATTGAACGAATATGATACAATAGTAGCTACAAGGATCATGGGGGAGCTTCGTCATCGAGTGGCACTACTAGATGAGATAGGGCTCGGGTACTTGACACTCGACCGAGTCGCCGGTACACTCTCAGGGGGCGAGAGCCAGCGTATCACTTTAGCGACCTCCTTAGGTGGAGGATTGATAGGTGCACTCTACATTCTCGATGAGCCAAGCATAGGGCTCCACCCACGCGATACACATCTCCTAATCGATATTGTAAAAAAACTCACGGCAGCAGAGAACACTGTTGTGGTGGTCGAGCACGACGAGGAGATGATGCGTGCCGCTGATCTGCTTATAGACTTAGGTCCGGAAGCCGGAGAGCATGGCGGTGAGGTAGTCTTTATGGGAGCCCCCGATCAATTGCCTACAGCTTCTTCGAAGAGTCATACTGTCGCATATCTCACTGGTAAAGAGCAAATAGAGTGGCCAGAGAGAAGACGCAGATGGAGCAGAGCGATTCAGGTCAAGGATGTCTATCAGCATAACCTTAAACACCTTGATGTTACTTTTCCCCTTGAAGTCATCACTGTTGTCACTGGTGTCAGTGGCTCGGGTAAGAGCTCACTTGTGCGAGATGTATTCTACTCTGGGTTGCAGAGGAAGCTAGATCATCAGCTACTCAATGCTATTAGGTGTCAAGATATTACAGGCAACCTATCTAAGGTCAATCGTGTCGAGTACATCGACCAGGACTCCATCAGTACTTCTACACGCTCTAACCCTGTGACTTATATTGGTACGTTTGACAGTATCAGGAAACTGATGGCGGACCAACCTCTCGCCAAACAATTGGGCTTTAGCCAGCAACATTTCTCATTTAACAAGGAGGGAGGCCGCTGTGAGTACTGTAAGGGTGAGGGTGTCACTACTGTTGAGATGCAGTTCATGGCTGATATAGAGATAGAGTGCGAGGAGTGTCATGGTAAAAGGTATAAGGAGGAGACCCTAGAGGTCAAGTTTAGAGGGAAGGACATCTCTGAGATACTGAACCTTACTGTAAGCCAGGCTGTTGACTTCTTTACAACATACGAGGAGGACTCTAAGTATTGCACTGAGATCTTACAGGGGCTTAGTGCACTGGAGGAGGTAGGGCTAGGGTATATCCGTTTAGGTCAGAGCTCTAGTACACTCTCAGGTGGTGAAAACCAGCGTATCAAGCTCGCCTCGTACCTATCTACCAAAGGGCGTACTGACTCTATCCTCTTTATTTTCGACGAGCCTACCACAGGGCTTCACCCATACGACATACAAGTGCTGATGAGGGCTTTTAACTCCTTGGTAGACCATGGGCACACTGTAGTAATCGTAGAGCACAACCTTGATGTCATCAAGTGTGCTGACTACGTGATAGATCTTGGCCCTGAGGGAGGTAAAGAGGGAGGGCACCTGGTATTCGAGGGTACGCCAGAGGATTTGATGGAGGTTAGTGACTCCTATACAGGGAAGTACCTCAAAGAGAAGTGGGAGACTGAGAAGAGTCAGCTATAAAATCTTGGTCAGATGAAGGAGGAGATACTGCACTATATATGGGAAAACCAACTCTACGACCTGGTTACCCTTGACGGTAAGCCGGTACAGGTACTCTCCTCCGGTCGGCGCAACTATTCTGATGGTCCTGATTTTCTCCTCGCCAAGGTTATGATTGATGGTATCACGTGGGTCGGTTCGATAGAGATACATAACTGTGCCTCAGAGTGGTACCGACATGGGCATGAGCGCGATCCCTTGTATAATGCTGTTGTCCTCCAAGTAGTCCTAGAGGCGGACAAAGAGGTGAGTGACAGCAGTGGGAGAGTTGTACCTACTGCGGAGTTTCATCTATCCAAGGATATGCTCACACAGCTCTCTAAGTTGCAAATGGCTAATCTCTCTCTACGGTGCATGCCTGAGATGATGTCTCTTGAGCCCAACCAGAGAGATGTAATCATCCACTCTTTGCTTCCACAGAGACTGGATAGAAAACTAGCTGAGCTCAGAGCCCGCACCAATGATAACCACCTCAATACCATATTCTTCTATACACTCGTGAGGTACTTAGGTGCGCTGAAGAATAACGATGCTATGGAGCAGGTAGCGAGAAGTATCCGCTACTCATATCTCAAGAAGCACAGCGACGACCTTACCGCTCTAGAAGCGATATTACTGGGACAAGCCGGGCTCATCTCGGACACACCTCGTGACAGTTATGAGGCGGAGTTACTAGGAGAATATCAGTTTTATCGGGAGAAGTTCGCCCTTACCCCTGCGAGCAGCATACACTTCAAGCGCCTAAGGGTACGACCGGTATCATATCCTACACGCCGACTAGCAATAGCAGCACAGATCATCCACCATGAGGAGGAGCTATTGGATGCAATGCAGGGTGGAGATACCGGACGTCTCCGACGAGTGCTAGCCACACCTCCTAGCGAGTACTGGAGACATCACTATGACTTTGGGCATCACTCTGATCGTCCTATGGGTGGTATTGGGGAGCAGACCATTGACTCACTGATCATCAATGCTATAGTCCCTACAGCCTACCACTATGCTGAACAGAGGGGAGACAACGATGGTATGAAGAAGGCACTAGCCTTGCTAGATCAGTTACCGGCTGAGTCCAACCGTATCATAGCACTATTTAAGCAAAATGGGATCACGCCTGAGAGTGCAAGAGATACACAGTCGCTCCTCGAGCTCTATCAGAGCTATTGCACACCCTATAGGTGCTTTAACTGCCCTTTAGCCACTGCCCTGTTCCAGACACTGCGTAGTTAGCGATCGCTCTTTCTCTCAAAGCGCAAAAAGGAGTAGGGGTAGAGGTTCTTCTCATCTGCCTCATGGCGCTCCTCATATACAAAGTCCCAGAGATCTAGGTCAATAGCAGGCATGTAGGTGTCTGCCTCCTGCCAAGTGTGATGGACTTGAGTGATATGTAGCACCTGCACAAGGTCTTTCTCCAGTGCTTGCTTGTAGAGCTGACCGCCACCCGAAAGATACGCTCGTGGGCTCTCGTTTGCAGCGATTTCGATGGCCTCTTCGAGACTATGTGCAAGGACAATATCCTTTGCACTATAATCTTTGTTTCTCGTCACGACGATATTGGTACGACCTGGCAGTGCACCATTGGGGAAGCTCTCAAAGGTGTGGCGACCCATGATGATGGGTGATCCCATGGTGGTCTCCTTAAAGTGCTTTAGGTCAGCAGGTAGTCCCCGCTTCCATGGCATATCACCATTGAGACCTATGCCGCCGTCCTCGGCCATACCGACGATGAGGTGTAACTCAAACTCTTTCATACTGCTACTGTGGCTTTGATGTGTGGATGTGGATCATAACCAACAAGTTGGAAGTCCTCATACTCAAATCCTTCTATATCCTTCACTTCTGGGTTAAGTACCATCTTGGGTAGTGCTCGAGGCTCCCTTGATAGCTGTTCGCGGGCTTGCTCTATGTGGTTGAGATAGAGGTGAGCATCTCCTAATGTGTGGACGAAGGTACCTGGCTCCAGGCCCGTGACCTGCGCTACCATCATGAGGAGTAGTGAATAGCTGGCGATATTGAAAGGCACGCCTAAGAATAGGTCGGCGCTCCTCTGATAGAGCTGTAGGCTGAGCTTACCCTCCGCTACATAAAACTGATAGAGTAGGTGGCATGGGGGCAGGTGCATCTCAGAGAGCTCGCCGACATTCCACGCACTTACAATCATCCGCCTACTGTCAGGCTGTTCCCGGATCATTCTGATTGCCTCTCGCAGCTGGTCATGCTCCTCACCACGTGCATCCCTCCAGCGGCGCCACTGAGCACCATAGATAGGGCCTAGACTGCCGTCCTCATCGGCCCATTCATTCCATATCCTTACACCTCTGTCTTGTAGCCACTTAGCATTGGTGTTACCTTGTATAAACCATAGTAGCTCATAGATGATGCTCTTGAGGTGCAACTTCTTGGTAGTCAGCAGTGGAAACCCCTCTTGGAGGTCAAACTTCATCTGATACCCAAATATACTCTTCGTACCGGTACCAGTACGATCCTCCTTCTCAACTCCCTCCTTAAGTACCTCCTCTAGGAGGTCTAGATATTGTTTCATAGTCTTGTGTCTTACTCTCTTAGTATGTGATTCCGTTGGGAAATGCTTGTGCCGTCAATGTTAGGTTTTCGCCTGCTCGGGTGCCTAGTGTACAGCCGGACTCTCTCTCTGTTATATAACCTATCTGTTGGACTCCCTCGATGGCATCTACTAGGTCTTTCATGCCTAGTGGTACGGTGAAGAGTAGCTCGTAGTCATCACCTCCGTGTAGTGCTGCTGTGAGGTCAGAAATACCCAT
>JAUNLH010000022.1 GCA_030532365.1 Porphyromonas sp. | reverse complement strand
GCACAGAGGAGCCAGGCACAGGTACAGAGGAACCAGCAGGTCCAGTGGCACTCTTCGCAGGTTCTGACTTCGAGAACTTCGAGGCATTTGAGGCATCGCTTGGCGATCCTCTTAAGTACGCAGTACAGAGTACTGATGGTGGTCGTGATGGCTCATCTGCATTGCATATCAGTGGTACCCCTACCAGAAACGACTATGTGTTTACAGCAACAGTTGGTGAGGGAGTTGATGCTGAAAAGCTAGCCAATCCAACAGCTATTACTTTCTATTTGAAAGGTAAGGTTTCAGGGAAGAGCATCTCTCTCAATGTGCATCTTTCGGATGGTTCGTATAAGCCTTTTAACCTTGGAACTGTAACAGGAGAGACAACAGAGATAACAGTTGAGGCAGAGTCACAGAATAGCTATACTGGTTCCATTACCCTAGCCGATTGGACCAAGATTACGCTCTCCTTAGATGATCTTAAATTAAATACAACTGCTGGAGGGGACTTATTTGCATTGAAAGTTGGTAAAACAGGTGTTTATGATATCTACATTGATGATATCATGATTGAGTAATTGCCGTGAACGCGTAAGGCAATCACTATTAGCTATTTGCCTTACTTGTGCCTTACTTATATGTAATATATGGCGTATGTTTTAAGAGAGTGGATGATGCACCTCCTAGCAGTCGCAGTACTGCTGGGGGTGCCATCATGCCAAGATAAGAGTGGTAAGGAGCTACAGCAAGAGATCGATGCTCGTACGCAGCTGCGTGTATCCTCTGTCAAGGGGCAGCGGACGCTCAAGGCGCTCGGCTCTGCGTGGGCTGGGGAAGATGAGATAGGTCTTTATGTAGTGAATGGTGGGCAACAGCTCTCCACTGATCAGCTCTATAAGGGCTACAGCAACCTCCAGTATGTGACCCCCGAGGGGGACGGTCTCTTTGTACCGACAGCTAAGAACGCTAAAGGCGTGGTGCTCGGCAAGGAGCTGGTGGATGTGGTGGCTTATGCCCCTTACAGAGCAGATGTGGTGGGCTTTGAGATCCCACTGGATGTCAGTGACCAGAGCGATCTGGAGGCGCTTAACCTCCTCTACTCTGACAATGTCAAGGGCAAGAGTGTCGCTGACAATAGAGCCCAGCTCCACTTTACCCATCAGCTGGCTCAGCTGGTGCTGGAGGTCGAGGGTGTAGGGGCGATCAGTAGCCTGCAAGGTATTGAGGCGGAGCTATCGGGGCTGGTCTCGGATGGGTCGTTTGACCTCGTGGGTGGTACCCTTGCTTTGGGTAGCACCAAGTCCACCACCAAGCTACACAGCGCGGTGGTGGATGGTCGTAAGGCTACTTTTACTGCCCTACTACTGCCCAAGCAGGATCTTAAGGAGGGGAAGCTCCTCTTTGAGCTAGGCAGTTATCGCTTCTCATGGGATCCTATAGAGCTGCCACTAGAGGCCAACTCCCTTTATCGCTTGTCTCTTAAGCTACAAGTCTCACTTGAGGGCGCTGTGGAGGTGGTGCTGCAGGGTGCTACCATCACCGACCTCGATGAGGAGGTGATACTGGGTGGTATCGCGGTGCCTGGCACAGAGCCTGAGCCAACACCCGACCCTGAGCCAACACCGGAGCCACTAGCATGGTATGCAGAGATGCCGATGCCTATGAGTGGCACCAACCCTGCTAATACCCTTGATGTGGTGCTGCACATGGCACCAGACTATTGGTTTAGTGGCGGATCGACGGTAGGTGGTGAGCGGAGAAATTATAGCTTCCTCTATAGCACAGAGTATACACAGCCTCTGTGGGTCGCTTACCCGTTGTATGGCGACTGCTTTGGTGGGCAAAAGCGTACGGATGCATGGGATTACGACCCGATCGTAGCGCGGCAGTATCAGCCCAACCTGAAGGGCTCTTACCAAGGCGGAAGTTACGACCGTGGGCACATGCTGGCTAGTAGTGCGCGTACGGCTTCGAGGCCGCTCAATGAGACCACATTTTACTACACAAATATGGCTGCCCAGCAAGCTAACCTCAACCAAGGGGCTTGGGTAGGACTGGAGAAGCAGGAGCAAAACTGGGCGAAGAACTCCAGATACGATACGCTCTATGTGGTGTGTGGCCCGATCTTCCCTGAGAAGATCACCAAGACCACCTCGGATCGTAGCGGAAAGCCTATCCCCATCGCTGACTATTACTATAAGGTGCTGCTCCACAAGGAGAAAAGCACCGGACGGTGGTATAGCATCGGATTTAAGATGTCTAATGCTATGGCTATCAAGAATGAGAAAGACTGGCCTAAGTATGCGGTCTCTGTGAAGTCCATCGAGGAGGAGGTAGGATTTAAGTTCTTTACCCACCTCGACCCCGAGATCGCTGATGAGGTGAAGTCTAGCACTTCGCGCACCCACTTTCCATAATTAAGATACTGAAAATCAACACAACAATAACTCGAGAAATGAAAAGTCTTAGAACGATAATATCTGTAGCCGTGCTCGCATCAGCGGTCTTACTGGGCTCCTGCTGTCGCGGCGGGAGTGGTGGCACCCTGATCCACCCCGAAGAGGAGCTGAGAGGCGACCTGAAGGTGCTCTCTACCATCGGTGCGATGAATAGAGTATCCAACGAGACTAAGTGGGACGCAGGCGACGCCATCGGTATCTATGCCGTGCCAGCTAACCAGTCTGTCTCTGCCAATAACCTCTACAACGGTAAGGGCAACGTCAAGTATACGACGCCGGACGCTTCGGGTGTCTTTACCGCTGCAAGTGAGGGTATCATGATGCCTGAGAGTGGGGCACTTGACCTGGTAGCCTACTACCCATACGGCACTGCCAACGATAAGAGCGTGTCGGTCTCTTTTAACACCCTCGACCAGAGCGACCTGGCTAAGATCGACCTCCTTTACTCTAATAATAGTAAGGGACTTACGAAGTCTCGGTCTACCGCGCAGCTACACTTTACCCACCAGCTTACAATGGTGGTCTTCAATCTCAACAGCTATGGGCAGACCATAGACGCTAACTCCAAGCTGCAGATACAGGATATCACCGTCGACGGTACTATGGACCTTGCTACTGGTGCCATCGCTAACGGTAGTACCGTAGGTGCACCTGAGGCACTCTTTAAGGAGGTGCAGGCAGGTCAGTTGTACAGAGCTGTCCTCATCTTGCCTCCGCAACTCCTGACTGGTAAGAAGCTAGTCTTTACCATCAATGGTAAGGTGATAGAGGATGAGATGCCCAAAGCCGATACTGAGAGTACTTATAAGTACAATCTCACTGTGAACTATACCAAGACTGGTGAGATCTATCTCAGCGTCTCCGGAGCTACCATCGAGGACTGGAACGAGCAGCAGATCGGTGGCGACCCAATCGTGATCACGCCCGAGGAGGGTGGCGAGCCTACTCCTCCTGAGGAGGAAGATCCAACTCCGACTCCTCCAGTTGATCCTACTCCTACACCCAGTGAAACCCTCCTCTTCCCCTCAGCTAACTTTGAGGATTGGACCGCTTTCACTAGCTCTCTTAACAAGTATGGCGTGAAGCTAGCAGAGCACAGCGCTACCGGCGGACGCAATGGCTCAGGCGCCATTCATCTAACCGGAACAGATGCTGGAAATGGTTACTTCTTCACTACCACCGTGGTAGAGGGTATGGATGCTCAGAAGTTAGCATCAGCTAAGCAGATAACATTTTACATCAAAGGTAACGTGGCAGAGAAGAGTATCTCTGTAAATGTATACAATACCAACTCCGAGATCCTTTATAACGACAAGGGAGTCATGAAGCCTGCAGGCTACGTGAACTACAACCTCGGAGATCTTACGAAAGAGGTATCGCTCTTGGCTACAACACAAAACGCTTATGCAGGTAGCATAGCTCTAAGTGAGTGGACCAAGGTGACGCTGATCCTTGAGACAGAGGACGGAAAGAAGGTCACTCTGCCGACAGAGACGGGTAACAACCTGTTCGCGCTTAAGTTTGGCAAGACTGGTAACTACGATGTATACGTCGACGACATCATGATAGAGTAAGATCTATATTGGAGGGGGCTAAGGCGAACAGTCGAACTCTGCTTAGCCCCCTCTGCTATTCTATAGTCAAGAGATATTTGACAACTTGATTACCAACAACGTTTGATGACTATGCAAAGAAGTATTTGGCTAAGAGCTTTGCTCCCAATTTTGATGATATTGGGTGTCGGTTCTTTAGCTTCAGCACAGCCCTCTCAGCTCAATAAGACGCTCAAAGGGAAGGTGGTAGAGGCACAGTCGGGCAAAGCCCTAGAAGGCGTGCGGCTGACTCTATTGCGTGCTAATCAGGTGACTACCTCGGGAGACGACGGTACTTTTGTCTTCTACAACATACCTGCGGGACCTGATAAGCTCCAACTGAGCAGTACGTCTATCTTTTCTCGTGAGATCGATATTGAGGTAGAGGCGGCTTACAAAGAGACAGACCTCGGTGTTGTGGAGGTGCAACTGTCTCGTATGGATGATATCCAGAACTATGCTGGCATTGTCGACGCCCTTGACATCGCTATAGGCGACGAGGGTAGCGGACAAGATGTGAGCACGATGATCATCTTCTCCAACGATATCTACCTACAAAAGGCAGGCTATCAGCTATCCCAGTTTCGCCATAGACCGCGTGGCTATGATAGCCGATATGAGGAGAAGTACATCAATGGTGTGAGCTTCAACGAGCAGGTGCGTGGGGTCTTTAACTACGCTTCTATCGGAGCGCTCAACGACATGACTCGCAATGGCAACTCTATCAACTATCTGGGTGTCTCCAACTTCTCCTTCAGTGATATCGCCGGCTCAGAGAATATCAACATGCGTCCGGGTAACTACAACCACAGGGGAAAGTTGACTCTCTCGGGCACCAATCGTAACTATTACTCTCGGGCAATGTTTAGCTACAACACAGGCGTGATGGACAATGGCTTTGCCCTCTCTGCAGCAATAGGTGGTCGGTATGCTCATGAAGGAGCCATCGAAGGTGTGTTTTATAAAAACATCTCATACATGCTCGGCGCAGAGTATCAATGGGATAGAGGCAAGCAAAGTCTATCGTTCGTAACCTTTGGTTCGCCAGTAGAGCGTGGTCAGCAGGGCTCTTCGGTCGAGGAGGCACTCAAGCTCGTCGGTTGCAACACCTACAACCCCAACTGGGGCTATCAGAATGGCAAGAAACGCAATGCCCGTGTAGTGAAGAGCTGGGATCCTACTGCTATTCTCTCTTATGTGCTGAAGAGAGGAGAGACCAACTGGACCACCGGACTCGGTGTGCACTACAATAGATATGGCAGAAGCTCACTCAACTGGTACAACGGTATGGACCCGCGTCCTGACTATTACCGCTACCTGCCCTCCTACTTCACGGACTCTAAGGAGGCACAAGAGCTCTACGAATATAAGTGGAGGACCGGAGAGATCTCGCAGATCAATTGGGATCGACTCTATCAGGTCAATCACCTCAACAACCTACAGGGAGACGGGGCAGCCGTCTATATGGTCGAAGAGCAGAGGAGTGATCTCTTCGAGACATCGTTCAACTCCACACTAGACACACAGATCGGAGACCGCACTAAGCTGACCGCCGGAGTGGGGTATAAGTATTCCCTCTCCAAGCAGTTCAAGACGGTCGATGACCTCCTAGGAGCAAAGTATGCCCTAGATATCGATAAGTTTGCAGAGCGGGACTTCCCAGGCGACCGTACCACTATTCAAAACGACCTGCAGCGCCCTGAGCGCAAGGTTTGGGAGGGAGACATCTTTGGCTACGACTACCGCTTCCACATACACAATGCCAACCTCTGGTTTCAACAGGAGCACAAGTACCACTACTTCGACCTCTACTATGGGGCGAAGCTAGGCTACACTTTCATTCAGCGCGAAGGTAAGATGCAAAATGGTCGCTATCCTGACAGTTCGCTAGGCAAGGGTGCGGAGCACAAGATGGTCACCTTCGAGACAAAGGGTGGTGCGACATACAAGATCAATGGACGCCACTTCCTGACAGCTAACCTCAGCTATCAGACACGTCCGCCACTGGTCCGTGAGATGTATGTCTCCCCAGACATCACCGACCAGACTGTCGATAACCTCGATCCGATACAGATCATCAGCGGGGATGTTAATTATATCTTCTCTACCCCGCACTGGAAGGGGCGTGTTGGCTACTTCGTAACCTCCTTTAAGGATGATATGAAGAAGATCTCTTACTATCACGACAACCTACGTACATTCATCCACCATACACTGTACGGCGTCGAAAAGCTACACCACGGGCTTGAGGTTGGCATCGAGTATCGCCCAGACGATCAGTGGACCTTCGACCTTGTGGGCACAGCAGGTGAGTACATCTACAATAATAACCCCATGGGAGTCATGAACTCCACCAATGGAGTATATAAGGGCGAGACAGAGCAGGTGTATCTCAAGAACCTCTACCTTGGTGGTATGCCACAGGTGGCTGGTACCTTCGGCATTGGTTACTTTATCGATTACTGGTTTTTCAACCTCAATATCAATGGCTACGCGCGCAATCATATCGACGTGGCACCTATCCGCAGGTTGGCATCCAACTATACCACTGTTGCACCTCCCGACGCAGTAGGACACGACCCGAAGCAGTGGGCAGCCTTCCAGGAGATCACCACTCAGGAGCGATTTGCTCCAGGCGCTACGGTAGACATCAGCATCGGCAAGATCCTCTACCTCGCTAACCGAGATCGGATTAACTTCAACCTCTCTATCAATAACCTGCTGAATAAGACAGACATAAGGACAGGTGGCTTCGAGCAAGGGCGCATCAATCTGGAGTTCCCAGAGCGGTTTACCAATAAGCACTACTACATGCAAGGGATCAACTTCTTTGTCAACGCCAGCTACCTATTCTAAGACAAAATACAACGAATGCATAAGAGATGAATAGCATGAATATAAATAGATTACTCAGATACACACTGCTCTCTCTGGTCCTACTCTTTGCTGCTTGTGAGAGGAAATACGAGGCTCCACTCATCACGGAGCCAACAGTCGAGGAGGGGCTTGAGCCAAATATCACGATTGCTGAGCTGAAGCAGAGGTATGCCGATGTACCCGACAGGGGTAGTCAGCTCATTGATGTTGACTACGTCCTCAAGGGTGTGGTAGTGGGCAATGACATCTCAGGTAACATCTACAAGCAAATATATATCGAGGACGGTACCAGCGGCATCAGCATTGGCTGTGACCAGAATAATATCTCGGCCGACTACGCTGTAGGGCAGGAGGTATATGTCAAGGCGCACGGGCTCTATACCGTTCGCTACGGCGGTCACTTACAGCTTGGTATGGCAGACACCCAGGCAAATCGCATCCCATACGAGATCTTTAAGGAGAAAGTGCTGCGCAGTGGCTGGGCAAAGGCAGAGAATGCTATGCCAGAGGTGGTTACGATCGGCCAACTCAACGAGAGCTATGTAGGCAGGCTGATCCAGCTCAATAATGTCTACTTCGAGGGCGAGGGTAAGCTCACTTATTCTGACCCTATCAACAAGGAGACTCTTAATAGAAACCTCTACGACGCTAAGGGGCGCTCGATCATTCTTCGCAATAGTGGCTACTCTAGCTTCGCTGCTGATCTTATGCCGGCTGGGCATGGCAGTGTGGTGGGTGTCTTCTCTTTGTACGGGACTACCCCACAGCTCTTCCTACGCAGTGCCGATGATGTCTTTGACTTCGTGCCAGGTCTGCCCAATATGGGTGACGACGACACAGGCAATGACAATGGTAGCATCGACATAGGAGGTGGCACTGAGCAGCCTGCACCAGAGCTGACTGGCGAGGTGCTCTTCCCAGGATCAGACTTCAATGACTGGGCACTCTTCGAGAAGAGCCTCAATAGCTATGGGTTAATACTCGTCAAGGAGAGCAAGACGGGAGGTGTAGATGGCTCTGGAGCAGCTCACTTGGTAGGTAGGAAGGATGATAAGAATGGCTACTTCTTCACCTCCACAGTACCTGAGGGCTTTGATGGGTCAAAGGCAAAGTCGATCACCTTCCTCATTAAGGGTAAGGTAGCAGGCAAGAGCATTTCTGTTAATGTCTACAACACCAACCCAGAGATACTTTATGACGACAACGGTACCATGAAGCCCTCTGGCTATGTGACATACAACCTTGGCGATCTTACGAAGTCGGCTATCTTCAAGGGCACTACTAAAAATGCCTATGACGGTAGTGTCAGTGCACCCAATTGGATCAAGGTCACACTAGATCTCACCACTGAAGATGGTAAGAAGGTCGTACTCCCCACAAAGGTAGGTGATAGTCTGATTGCCTTTAAGTTTGGCAAGTCAGCCGACTACGACATCCTACTCGACGAGATCCGCTTTGAATAGTCAAGGAGAGTTATGAAGCGAAGACATTTCATACAGCTATTGTGTGTAGCGATTATTTCGGCTATACTCTTTTCCTGCGGTAGCTCCTATAGGACGCAGGGAGGTGCTGATACTAGCCAGTACAATGCCTACGCAGTAGCTTTTTATAACCTTGAGAATCTCTTTGATACTGAGGACGATCCCAATAACCCGGGAGATGATGACTTCTTGCCCACAGGCCCGTACCACTGGACTCAGACACGCTATGAGCAGAAGCTTGATAATATAGCTAGCGTGCTGAGTCAGCTGGCTCGCAATGTGACGCCGGTAGGACCTGTAGCTATCGGAGTATCGGAGCTAGAGAATAAGCGAGTCCTCGATGATCTCGTCGCGCGACCTGCTGTCAGATCAATGGGGCTTGCTGTGATCCATGAGGAGGGTCCGGATAGGAGAGGTATTGATGTTGGGCTTCTTTACAATCCCAACATCTTCAAGGTCGATAACCACAACTATCACGTCTATCCCCCACTAGAGGATCAGCCCAACTTTCGCACCCGCAACCAGCTAATGGTCAGTGGTATGATCGGCTCCGATAGGCTGCACCTAATCGTGGCGCACTGGCCTAGTCGCTACGGCGGATCAGCCTCCGGCCATCTACGAGAGAAGGCAGCTGAGCTTACGCGGCATATCATGGACTCGATCTACATGGTCGAGCCTGATGCAAAGATCATCTTTATGGGCGACCTCAATGATGACCCTACTAATAAGAGTGTCGTTGAGGTGCTACAGGCTAAAAGTCGCAAGGAGGAGGTAAGACACCAGGGGCTCTACAATCCTTCGCGGTCGCTCTTCGACAGCGGTGTAGGGACACTGGCATACCAAAATAAGTGGAACTTCTTTGACCAGATGATTGTCTCCCACGGACTTCTCACTGACGACTACAATGAGCTGGGATATTGGAAGATGGAGGTCTTTAACCGCCCATTCCTGATACAGCAGGAGGGGCGCTACAAGGGCTACCCACATCGTACTTTTGATGGCAATACATTTATCAACGGGTACTCCGACCACTTCCCAGTGATCACCTACCTGCTGAGGCGGAGATAGGAGACTGCCGTACGACGAGCATAGCAAATACTATAGAGGGGTGTGCCAAGACATTAGCTTGTGCACATCCCTCTTCTGTATTTAGTCCACACCCCTATCTATCACTCTACTTCTGGAGTGCGATGTAGGAGCTTTTGGTAGGTCCGTAGTGCTTTGGCTTTGACCTCCTTTGTGGCGCCGCCACTGATCTGCTTGAGTGCTAGCGATACCACAGCGAGGTCGTCTAGAAAGCCTGGTACGCCCAGAATGTCTGGTGCGATGTCGATGGGGAGTATGAAGTATCCGAGCGCGCCTATCAGTATGGCTTTTTGGGACGTTGGTACCTCTTTCGACTTGATCATGTAGTATGCCTGCAGGATCGGTAGTAAAATGTTCTCACCGAGCACGTCGGTGAGAGACTTCACCTTGGTCTGTAGTTTTTGCTCTTTGTAGTACTTCCTAAATGCCGATAGGTCGGATGGCCGTATCCACTTAAGTATGTTCTTCATTTTTATCTCCCTCGCTGTTATATCGATTCTATCTACAATTATAGTGAAAATTTATGCGATTGTTGTCTCCTTTGCCATTACATTTCCCCTCTACGGAGATTTACACAAAGCGGTGCTAGGTGTTGTTATAATTAAGCCGAGGTTGCAGTGGACTCTTCCTGACGATGGCTGCTAGCGAGTAGCTATATGAAGTCACTGATAGAGCGATCTCTGAAGTGGGGTAAAACTAAGCTCCGAACTTGGAAAATTTAAGTTGGGAACTTAGAGTTGTCGAAGTTCCCAACTCAGATTGGCCGGAGTTCGGGTCTTAAGTTTCTTTTAGTTATTAGTCCATTTTGTATGAGTTTTATCGGGCAGATTGTATAAGCCCACCTTGGGCTGATGCTAGTAGCGTGGCATCGACGATCGGAGTCGGGTCTTTGCTCCAATTGCGGTTAAAACATATCAAGTGTTAATCTTTCATTATTAGTCGCGGAGGGTTGGATAGCTGTTTTATTTTCTGTATTTTTGATACGCTCATTTGTTACCAATTAGTGATAAGTGAGATGGTTAGAAGAGAAATAGAAGACAATATATAAAAGATATGGCACAGCCTGCACTGACAAAGCAGAATTTTGAAAATAAACTGGTAGACCTACAAGATAATATGCTTAGCTTTGCCCTCTCCCTTACGAGTGACATGGAGGAGGCGGAGGATCTACGTCAGGAGACCTCTCTAAAGGTGCTGAATAGTCAAGATAAGTTTCGTGAAAACTCCAACTTCAAGGGGTGGGTCTTCACAATCATGCGCAACCTTTTTCTCAATAACTATCACCGACTAGTCCGTACCTACAAGATATTTGACACCAATGCTGACCTTACCTATATGGGTGCCCACGAGGACAGCGAAGGACTTGGGACACCCGAGCACGAGGTGAGCCTGCATGAGATCAATAAGGCGATCGAGGCACTTAATGATGATCTGAAGATTCCCTTTTCGCTCTATACGAGTGGATATAAGTATCGGGAGATCTCGGAGATGCTCGATATCCCGCTGGGCACGGTGAAGAGTAGGATCTTCTTTGCACGGAAGCAACTCCAAGACAGTCTCTCGGAGTACAGCCATGTAACGGCAAAGGAGCTATCTTGAGGAGCATTTACCCCTCTACCAGCTCTATAGCATCATCTAGGAGAGTGACGAGCTCTGTGCGAGTAGTAGCACGGAGTATCGCCACTCTCATCTTTTTGAAGTCGGGAATACCCTTGAAGAGGGGCGTGCTCGCTAGGTGTCTGCGGGTGTGTATGATGCCCTTGAGCTCGTCGTCGCACTTGGCGATGTTTTGATCCAGTAGCCTGAGCAATACCTCTAGGTACCATTCTTTTGGGTGCTTGGGAGGCTCGACTCCTGCGAGTGTGGCACGCATCTCCTCGAAGATCCAGGGCTGTCCCACACTTCCCCTGCCTATCATCACTGCATCGACACCGGTCTCGTCAAAGCGCATGCGGGCATCTGCGCCCATGAGGATGTCACCATTGCCGATGATGGAGATGGTGATCTTGGGGTTTTGAGCTACCCTACGTATTGGCTCCCAGTCTGCTACCCCTTTGTACATCTGATTGCGTGTCCGCCCGTGGATGGTGAGGGCTGCGATGCCCGTCTCTTGCAGCTGCTCCGCTAGCTCCTCGATGATGATCTGGTTGGAGTCCCATCCGAGCCTCGTCTTGACGGTGACGGGGAGTGAAACAGCCTCCACCACAGATCTTGTGATCTCAAGTAGGAGCGGGATGTCTCGTAGCATGCCGGAGCCTGCCCCCTTGCCGGCAACTTTCTTGACAGGGCAGCCAAAGTTAATGTCTATTAGGTCTGGCTCGGCCTCTTCTGCCACTTTTGCCGCCTCCACCATGCTCTCCACCGTCCGCCCGTATATCTGTATGGCTACAGGGCGCTCCGCGTCCGATACGTGCATCTTACGTAGCGTGGAGGGGACACTGCGGATGATGGCATCGGCATTTACAAACTCCGTCACCACCAGGTCGGCTCCAAACTCCTTGCAGAGGAGCCTGAAGCCCATGTCGGTTACATCCTCCATCGGTGCGAGGAAGAGGGGGCGCTCGCCAAAGTCGATCTTACCTATCTTCATGATGCTGTCGGGTACTCATTGGGGTACTGCTCCCTCACGAAAGCGATGGCTCTGGCTCTTGCCTCTGTGATGTGTGAGGTGATGTTTTCTTCACCCAGTAGCTCTACGATACCGGTCTTCTCCAACTCGCGGCGTACGTCGGGCTGCACTCCACTGAGCACGATTTGGATCTTTTGCTTCTTATGGAGTGCTATGAGGGTTTGTAGGTTTTGTATGCCTGTGCCGTCGATAAAGGGCACCCTCCGCATACGTATGATACGGCACCGTGGGTTGTGCTCTATCGACCGGATCACCTCTTCGAAGTGGCTGGCTATACCAAAGAAGAGCGGACCACCGATCTCATACACGTCGATCCCCTTGGGCAGGTGGATGGGAGCCTCCTCTGGTGCGTCGGGATTGACGAAGTCTGAACCATTGGCGTTGAGTAGGCACACTTGGCTACATAGGGTGAGGCGACGCAGCATCAGGAGCATCGCGAGTAGCAGACCTGCCGTGATCGCCACAGTGAGGTCGAGTAGTACAGTGAGTAGAAAGGTGACCATGAGAACCCAGATGTCCTCTTTTGGACCTCTGAAGATGGCGACAAAGGAGCGCCAGCCGCTCATGTTGTAGGCAACGACGATCAGTACTCCAGCTAGTACTGCTAACGGGATATGGGCTGTGAGACTACCGAGAAAGAGTAGGATGAGTAGGAGTACACCGGTGTGGACGATGCCCCCCACCGGTGTGCGCCCTCCGGTATTGATATTTGCCATGGTGCGAGCGATGGCTCCTGTGACAGGGATCCCCCCGAAGAAGGGCACCACAATGTTGGCGACCCCTTGTCCTACCAGCTCTGTATTGGAGTCGTGCTTTGAGCCAATGACACCATCAGCGACAGATGCGGAGAGTAGGCTCTCGATGGCTCCTAGCATTGCAATAGTGATGGCTGAGGGCACCAAGGCTTGTACCTTTGCCCAAGTGATGTCTGGCAGTCGGAAGTCCGGCAAAGCGCTCTCGAAGGTGAAGGCATCTCCAATGTTTGCTGGCCGTGCGTAGCCCATTTGGCTCATGAAGTAGCTGGCTAGGGTGAGGACAATGAGTGCGAGGAGTGAGCCTGGGATGCTCTTGTGTATCTTGGGCGTGAGGGTGATGATGAGGATGCTGATGAGCCCAAAGAGGATAGCAGTCAGTGAGAAGGTGCCCATGTGGGCGAAGTAGGCTTGCCACTTGCCAATGAAGTCGCCGGGTAGCTCTTCGATCTGCAGTCCTAGGAAGTCGGCCACCTGTGTGGAGAAGATCGTGACGGCGATACCGGCAGTGAAGCCCACGATGACAGGGTAGGGGACAAAGCGGATGATGGAGCCTAATCGCATGACTCCTAGTAGGATGAGGATGATACCTGCCATAATGGTCGCAATCGCAAGCCCATCGATGCCATGCTGCTGTATGATGCCGTAGACGATGACGATAAATGCCCCTGTGGGACCGCCTATCTGTACCTTGCTCCCCCCTAGGAATGACACCAAGAACCCGCCTATAATGGCGGTGATGAGCCCCTCGGTAGGAGATACACCACTGGCGATACCAAAGGCGATCGCGAGTGGGAGTGCGACCACTCCTACGATCACTCCTGCAGTCAGGTCGTTTACGAAGTCCTTGCGGCTGTACTTCCGCATCTCCTTGAAGAACTGCGGTACCAATCTATCTTTTATACTCATGTGATACGAATTGAGCTACGTATAAACTTGAATTTCAACCCCTCAACACAGGGTAGTCAGACATGGCACAAAGGTAATGAAATAACACGACAGCCTGCAGGCATGACCTGCAGGCTGTCGCAATATCGTGTGTGACTAGGACCCTTACATGAATGGCTTAAAGTCCTTGACGATGACGTTATTGGGCTTAGGATCCGCTGCAGGATCAGAGGAGAGGATCACCTGCTTGGTACCATCGGCATACTCATAGACGGCGTCTGTGAGGTAGCTATCAGGGTACCCTAGCCAGTAGTCTGCCTCTGCGTTGACACCAGCAAGAGGCTTCTCGGGGTTCTCTTTGATGGTAAATGTGATCTTATCTTTCTCACCATTAGGCCACTCGATGGTGCAGACGTGCTCCGTATCAACACCCTTGAAGAAACCCATTACTAGGTAAAACATACCTGAGCCATCGCTGGAGAGCGCTCTCCCGGCAATGGCAGAGATCCCCTTGGGATCTCTGCCCCAGACAGCTGGTATCTCGTCCTCCTTTAGCTCTGTAAACTCTGTGAAGCGGCTCCTAGACTCATCTAGCAGAAGACCCATCTTGTAGAGCTCTTTATTTGGGGTATCAGTGCTGGTGCTCTTGCCAACAACGCTGATCTTGACTGGCTTGTTTGCTTGAATGAAGCCGTTGCCCGGCTCCATGATATTGCGGCCATCGGGGTCTTGTATGATGAGAGACACCACCTGACGATGCCCAATGGGATTAGGCATAGGGGGTATAGAGGGTACATCAGGGATGTCACTAGTTAAGTCGCAACTACTTAGCGCTATAGAGAAGAGAGCGACACTGAGGAGGCTCATCCTTCCCATAAAACTTCTACTTTTCATGATCTCTTTCTCTAGTTATATTATACATGAGTTGTTACAAGAAACAAAGGTAATAGTTTTTGTGCATAAGATGCAAGGGAGTTTGCTCTGAAAGAGGGGTGTAGCGTGCTAAGTAAGGTTATAAATGTCAAATAATGATTGAAAATGGGCGGATTATTCTCTACCTTTGTAGTGAGTGGTCTGATATAAATCTACTACTAACCTAATAGTGAAATGAGCATATGAATGATGTAAGTAATGTGATGAAGGAAGCCAAGAAAGCGATGGAGGATACCATTGCCTTTCTTGACGAGAAGCTATCAAAGATACGTGCAGGTAAGGCTAATCCTAGACTGCTGGACGATATTAGAGTGGAGTACTATGGCAACCCCGCTCCGCTTAATAACGTAGCTAACGTGTCGGTGCCGGACGCTAAGACAATCATCATCACCCCATGGGAGAAGTCGATCATTAAGAGCATAGAGAAGGCAATCCTCGACTCGGATCTGGGTATCACTCCGGACAATAATGGTGAGGTGATCCGTATAAGCATGCCGCCTCTTACCGAGGAGCGCCGTAGGGATCTTGTGAAGCAGGTGAAGGCGGAGACAGAGACAGCCAAGGTGAGTATACGAAATGCGCGCCGCGATGCTAACGACGCAATCAAGAAGGGTGTGAAGGACGGTCTCCCCGAAGATGCAGCCAAAGGTGCTGAGGAGGAGGTGCAGAAACTACACGACAAGTACATCAAGAAGCTCGATGAGCTGTACGTCGAGAAGGAGAAAGAGGTGATGACCGTCTAGGATGATCTCGATCTTACGTTAGCAAATGATCCTATGAGCGACTTGCGAGGATTAGTGGTGCAGAGTACGGGTAGCTTCTACATGGTTAGAGTGGGAGCCGACCTTTATAAGTGCAAATTGAAGGGAAACTTTAAGCTTGATGGGATTCGTACCACTAATCCTATCGCCGTAGGTGACTATGTGATGGTAGATGCCTCGAGCAGTGATGCAAATGGAGGGATCTCTTGGATCCATGAGATCTTGCCTCGCACTAACTATATCATACGGCGGGCTTCGAACTTATCAAAAGAAGCACACATACTTGGGGCGAACCTCGATAGGACGCTTCTGCTGGTCACCATCAACTATCCGATCACTACCACGACTTTCATCGATCGTTACCTTGCATCTGCCGAGGCGTATCGTGTGCCTGTCGCTCTTGTCTTCAATAAGGTCGACCGATACGGTGCCAGCGACACTCAACTGCTGCATAGGTACATCGCAACCTACCAGAAGGTGGGCTATGACTGCTTCAGCGTGTCGGCCTTGACTGGAAAGGGATTGGATGAGGTCCGGCACTACCTTTCGGAGGGCGTGACGCTGATAGCCGGACATTCGGGGGTGGGGAAGTCCACTTTTATCAACGCTTTGGCTCCCAATGCAGCGCAGCAGACAGCGGCTATCTCCGAAGCCCACAATACGGGTGTGCACACTACGACCTTCTCTACTATGATCCCTTATGGTGCTGGAGAGGCGTATCTGATAGACACCCCAGGGATCAAAGGGTTCGGAACTATCGACTTCGAACGTGAGGAGGTAGGGCACTACTTCCCCGAGATTTTCAAGGTCTCAAAAGGATGTCACTACAGTAATTGTTCGCACACGCACGAGCCTAAGTGCGCAGTCCGGGCACTCCTAGAGCAGGGAGAGATAAGCCCCACTCGGTATAAGAGCTATCTCAGCATCCTGAAGGATGATCCATCCGTCAAGTATAGAGCCTAAATTTCACTTGGATAGAGCTAAGATCTTACTTGAGTGAAGCCCGAAGTTCCTCTCGGAACTTCGGGTGAGCGATCTCTATAAGTGCTTCGGCTCGTTGTTGCTCATTCCTATCCATCAAGTGCGCCACTCCGTACTCTGTCACTAGGTAGTCCACATCATTGCGATGTGTGGTCACGACGTTGCCTGGGCTCAGAGTTGGGGTGATCCGCGAATACTTCCCACCGCCAGCTGTGCTGGGAAAGGCGAGGATGCTCATGCCGCCCTCGGAGTACTGGACCCCTCGAACGTAGTCAAACTGCCCACCGGTACCGCTGTAGATCGCACCATGTACCCGCTCCGAGCAGACCTCGCCAGCCAGACTCACCTCAGTGCAGGAGTTGACGGAGGTCATCCTGTAGTTTCGGCTGATGTTAAATGGAGCATTGATGTGCTCGACAGGGTATTGCTCGTAGATCGGATTGTGGTCTAGCCACTCGTAGAGCTCCCTATTCCCAACCGCAAAAGATCCAACCATCACGCCATTATGAAAGCCCTTCTTGCGGTTGGTGATCGCACCTGAGGCGAAGAGTTCTGCCACTCCAGGTGTCAGCAACTCGGTATGTATGCCGAGGTCTTTTCGATCTTTGAGGTGGTGCAGAAGCGCGTCAGGGATCGCTCCGATCCCTATTTGGAGGGTTGCTCCATCGGGTATCAAGTTAGCGCAGTTCAGAGCGATCTGTTGCTCTACAGGGCTAGGCGCTCTCTCCTGAGCTTCATAGGGCGGGGCGCTATGCTCGACTACGATGTCTATTTGATCTGCAGTGAGGTAGTTGTCGCCATGGATGTAGGGTAGCTGGTCATTGATGACTGCGAGCACGTGCTTTGATGCTCGTGCTGCCGGAAGTGTAAAGTCGCAAGAGAGACTACAGTTGTACCGCCCTTTGTTGTCCGGAGGTGTCACTTGCAAGATAGTCCAGTCAGGCTCGAAGTAACCCCCCTTGGAGAAAAATCTAGGTACCCTGCTGAAGTGAGCTGGTATGTACTCTGCCCGCCCCTCCCATACAGCTTCTCTCATCGGGGCACCACTGACAAAAGGGGTATGCACTCTGAAGTGCTGTGCCATCTCAGGGGCTAAGTGTAGTGGCTCATCCATATAGATGAGATGAAAAAGATGCAGTGGGCTGAACCTCTCTCTCTGACGAAATATCTCCTCGAGTACTATGTGGGGTGTCACGGCAGCGTGCCCCAGTACTACCTTCTCTCCATTCTTGATATGACTGACTGCCCTCTCGAGGGTCATCAAGGTCGGCTTTGCACTCATGGCTCTGGTATATGGTCTTACCTCCAGACCATACTGATGGTGTTAAATTTATAATACATCAATAGGAGTAAGAGCCCTTGCCCTTACTCCTATCATCCTTATTTGTTGTTACTCAGCTTTATACTGTGATTGTATTGTCCTCATTGGGCTTGCTGTTGGCTCCTGGCGTGATGAGTTTGTAGCCCTTACCGTGCCTGTTCTGGATCTCCACTCTCTCGTCCTTCGACAAGTGCTTGCGGAGCTTTGTGATATAGACATCCATGCTACGGGCATTGAAGTAGGTATCCTCGCCCCATATAGTCTTGAGCGCGTGGCTCCGCTCCAGTAGTTCGTTGCCGTATGCACAGAGCAGGGTCAGTAGCTCGGTCTCCTTAGTGGTGAGCTTCTGTGGCTCCTCATCCTTGTATGTAAGTAGCTGGTGCTGTGTATCGAAGATGTAGTCACCGATGTTGTAATACGGTACATTCTCCACCTTCTTGCCCTGCACGCGGCGTAGTACTGCGTCGATACGCATGGTCAGCTCCGAAGTGTTAAAGGGCTTCTTTAGGTAGTCATCAGCTCCGAGGTTAAAGCCCTTCTCCACATCATCCTGCATCGTCTTGGCTGTGAGGAAGATGATAGGCACTTCAGCGTTAATCTCTCTGATGTCCTTAGCTAGCTCGAAGCCGTCCTTCTTTGGCATCATCACGTCTAGCACGCAGATGTCCCAGCTTGTAGGGTCAGCGGAGAATGCATCATAGCCCTCCTGCCCGTCTCTGTAGAGACTTGTCTCATACCCCTTTGTGGTGAGGAAGTCACTTAAAAGCGGACCAAGATTCTCATCATCTTCGCATAAAAATACTCTTATCACGTCTTCCATAATTTACTTCTCTTTGTATGTTGGTAATGATATTATAAACTTTGTCCCCCTCCCCAGATCGCTCTCAGCTTTGATGGCGCCGCCATGTAGCTTCACCATTAGGTTTACGTATGCTAGCCCCAGACCGTATCCTTTCACATCGTGGATGTTGCCTGTAGGCACGCGGAAGAAGCGGTCAAAGATCTTGTCTAGGTGCTCCTTCTTGATGCCTTTGCCATTGTCCTGGATGTAGATAAATAGGGTGTCCCCCTCGTTGTAGGTACCTATCGAGAGCTTCGGGGGCTCCTCTGGGCGTCGGTACTTGATCGCATTCTCCATGAGGTTGTATATGATATTGGTAAAGTGCACCTTATCACCTTGGATAATGGTCTCGTCCGCACCCAGATCTACATCGATCTCACCTCCCTTGTCCTCGACATTGAGGCTAAAGATATTGCTCACGTCTAGGATCAGATCCTCCACATCAAGTAGCTCATTCTTAAGGTGTACCCTCTTTGTGTCGTTGAAGAATGATAACCTCAGCACCTTATCAATAAGGAGCGTGAGCCGCTGACTCTCAGCACTTATCGAGTTGAGTGCTTTTTTGAGCATCTTGGGCGATCCCCTCAGGTCTGGATCGGAGAGCATCGAGACACCCAGCTGTATGGTACTGACGGGAGTCTTGAGCTCGTGGGTCATGTTGCTGATAAAGTCGTTGCGTAGCTCCTCCAACTTCTTTTGTCGGAAGAGCGATACTATAGCTACTAGGAATAGCACAAAGAGCAGCACCGTAAAGCCTATGCTCAGTGTTATAAAGTTGACTGAGCTGTAGATGTGTTGCCTCTTCCCTGGGAAGTAGACCTGAAGGAAGTTGTACTGAGATGGGTTGTCGTGGCTAAAGAGCACCTGAGTGTAGACGGAGTAGGAGTTGTTGCGTGGGATCGTCCCAGAGTTGAAGTAGACGTAGCCGTTTCTATCAGTCACCTCGTAGACGTATGGCAGGTCTATCTTATTCTCACTCATGTACATCTTTAGATAGTCCTCTAGCTGTTGACTCGTAATACGCTCGTAGAGAGGCTTATTGGAGTTGCCAGTCACCGCATTCATCGCAAGTTCTATCACGATCTCTCGTATCGCCTCACTATTTTTACTCAGCTCCTCGAGCAGTTGCTTTGAGATCTCTAGCACCCAGTCACTTTGTGTCACGACCGACGGCTTGAGGTCCAGCGGTAGCTGATCTAGGCTAAACTTATCCTCTCCCTTCTGTAGGAGCGACTGCGGTGATGAGAGGGTGGGGCCATTGGGCATCCTATAGTCCTGCTTTGCCGCATGGCGTGACGTGCGCGGTATCTGCAGGTAATCGCTGACCATCTCTGCCATCTCGTCTTGCTCTAAGGCTTTATTCACCGCAGCAAGAGACTGACGGACAGCGGAGTCAAACTGTTCGTTGCGAAAGTTGTAGACGGTTCCGACGTACCGGAGCTGCATATAGAGCATTCCGGTGAGAGCCAAAGCCATCAGACCTATGATCAACCAAATTGTCCATCTCTTCATACGCCAAATATGGCATATTTCCGCGATGTTTTAACATAACGGAGGTTAAATAATTAACCTCCGTCCGTTAATGTTGTCTAAATGATGCCTGTTGGCTTTGTAATTTAGCTATTTACTTGACTGCTGAGTCCGCTGCTAGGCGTCGCGTAAGCTCTGCTACATACTCCCTTGCCTCGGCTGTTACCTGTGCTGAGGGCTTCTCTAGGAGGGTAAAGGGATCAAACTGAGCCAGCACCTCGTCCATACGTGCCAGCTCTGCAGTGTCACCCTTTTCAGTCAGGATCGTGCGGAGCTGCTCTACCTTGGCATAGGATTGGATGCCCTGCTTAAGTCGCTCGAAGCGAATGGATGTGCGTGGTCCGGGGTAGATGAGATAGGTGTCGCCACCTGCCCAGTTGATGTATCTACTATCTTGTAGTGGGTTCTTGACCCAGCTATTGAGCGCCCATCGTAGGTACCCATCTAGCTCTTGCCCAGCGGCATACCAGCCATACCACTCCGGATCAGCCGGTTCGCTAAAGGTAAAGGTATTGGGTCTTGGCTCGCTGCAGCAGGTATAGAAGGTGGTGACGAAGCCCTTGGCACGGCGTGCCTCCTTTTGTGCTTCCGACATAGGTGTCCTCAGAGGTGGGCAGTAGTAGTCTAGCACATCTATGAACTCATCATGCAGGTCTCCGGCAAGCGAGGTCTTGAAGTCTGGGTCGATGTTCTTCACCAACCTCAGTACCTCCTGCATCACCTCTTTGGGCCGCTCGTCCATCGCTATGTGTGTGATGGAGAACCATCCCCTCTCCTTGAGGTGCTCTGCAAAGGAGCTAAGTAGAGCCGACCATACCTCTGTATAGGCTTCCTCTCCTGGTGCCGTATCAAGGATCCTCTCCTTGCCCTCTGCCTCATCGTAGTAAAGGAAAGAGAGCTGCCAGGGCACCATGGAGTAGCAGTTGATCTGCTTGTCGATACCTAGTGAGAGCATAAAGCTGACCCACTTGTCGAAGACAGTGTAGTCGAAGTCCCACGTGCCGTCTGCCTTCTTGATCCATCGTACCATGCTCTCAAAGTGGTCGTAGGTCTGACCGTTCCAAGGCTTATGAGTGATCGAGGCGGTGATGGTATTGCCACCGGCAGAGCGGTATAGCTCCATGTAGGGCTTGATAGCATCGAAGTGTTCTTCGCTCCATAGCTCTACACCGTGTACACGAGCGATAGCAAAGGGGTTTTGCCACAGGTCGAGTAGGAAACTCCTCTCCTCGAGAGGTGTGATGGTCGCATCTTGCACCTCTAGCTCTAATGCTAGCTTGCCGAGCAGTTGCTCATCATTCAGTACCTCTACTTCGCCGACATAGGTGCCTGCTGGTAGATCGTCAGGAATGGCGATGTTGAGCCAGTAGCCTGTCGAGGTCTTCTCAGTCATCGATAGGGTGAGCGCGAGGTGGTCGATGGGATCAGCGACGAGTAGCGAGTCAAATAGTGTGTTGTCGGGCCGCTCACCACAGCCTCCCAGCCCATCCTTATTGAGCTCGTCTGTCATCACATAGCGTACAAATCCGCCACTCAGCTGATCGGTATCGATTGTGCCGGCGCCGTTCTCCTCGCGTAGACCATCGTATCTGACCCTAAGGGCATCCATAGCCGTGGGCGTAGATACTACTAGCTGAGCCGATACATCCTCGCCTCGCCATCCGGTGAGCTTGATTGTTGACTGCTCTGCGGACGAAAATGGCTCCTCCTTAGGATAGCGCATATCGCACGTACCCCAGCTCACGATCGGGCTCTCTATGGCTGCCCACTTTGCTGGGTCGGTAGGTGTAGGATTGGGAAGCTCTTGGTACCACTCGATTTGTGCCGTCTCTTCCTCCTTTTCCTCGCTTGTATTGCATGCGGGGAGCAGAGCTAGAGTAGCGACAAGTGCGGTGGTCGATAGTAATTGTCTAAGTCTCAACATAATGGTCTACTTAAATGCTTGTTGTGGATAGTCTTTATAGGAGCCAAAGTTATCCATTTATGTCCAGAAAACCTACACCCTGAGCCGAAATAGCTATATCTCCCCAAGGCTCGTGCAATGGTGTACCACATTTGTCAAACGTTGAGACGCTTGGCTCCGTTGTCGTAAATGAATTATCAAAATGCACCCCCTGCCAAGAGCAGATAGCCGCTATTGGGATGTGGAATAGACAATCCTGAGGTACTTCTACTGGTGCGACTTGTGGAGTGGGTGGGACTTGACACCCGAACTTAAAAAATCTAAGACCGGAACTTCGGTGTGTCGAAGTTCCGGTCTTAGATAAGTTTTAGTTCCGAACTCGGATGGACTTAAGTTGGGAACTTAGTTCCCCCTACCTTCGGATGTCTCCTTTGTATAAGAGCTATCCCGTAGATTGTGTAATGGGATGTCTTAGTTATTCTTCTTACGGTCTCTGAAGGCGTCTTGCCACGCTCTTCGATCATCCCTACTACTGGTCTCGGAGGGCTCTCTCCTCCGGCGAGGGACGGGACGGTCATTGCTCGCCTTGCCAAATCTGTAGCTCTGTCGGCTCTCGCGGAAGTCGTCTCTGCTCCTGCGGACAGCCATTCTCCGGGATCTTATCTCTTCGAGCTCGCCTGACTCCTCTAGCTCATGTAGGTGGAGATCGCGCTTGCCCTCAAATAGATCGAAGGCACGTAGCTCGGTCTCGAGAGCACCATTGAAGAGCTTCTCGCGGTGGAAGTGCTTGAGCCCGATAGCGTCGAAGCCCTCTGTGATACTTCCGGTGATGATCCATGCTTTCCAGCCTGGAAAGCCGTGCTTAAGTGTAGAGCCGATATTGCTGTATAGCTGCTCTAGGTCGTCTGGCTTCATGCGATCGCCGTAGGGAGGGTTCATCATGATCATGCCACTCTCTGCAGGGCGGTTTTCCCTGGAGTACTCCTCTATCGCCTTGACGGATAGGTCGATATAGTTTTGCAGCCCGGCTGTCTTTATGTTGGCTCTCGCTATGGCGATGGACTTGGGATTGCTATCTGAGCCATATATCTTGTGCTCGCATGGCACTTCGTCCCAGTCCTCTAGCACTTCGCTGAGTAGGTCTGCGTCGAAGTTGTACCACCGCTCGAAGGCATACTGGCTCCGGTAGATGCCGGGTGGTATGTGTAGTGCTATCAGGGCAGCTTCTATAAGGAAGGTGCCGCTGCCACACATAGGATCGAGGAAGGCACTCTCACCACTCCATCCAGACCTTAGCAAAATCCCTGCGGCTAGTACCTCACTGATGGGTGCTTCGTTTTGCGATACTCGGTAGCCCCTCTTGTGCAGGCTCTCGCCACTTGAGTCGAGGGCAAGGGTCACGGTATTCTCAGAGATATGGATGTGAAATAGCACATCGGGGTCAGAGACAGAGACATTGGGGCGCTTGTCGCCATGGTCGGTAAAGTAGTCCGACACCGCATCCTTAGCCCTGTAGGCTACAAACTTGCTGTGGGTGAAGTCTTCAGAGTAGACCACCGTGTCAAAGGCAAAGGTGGAGCGGCTATTGAGGTATTTGGTCCACGCGATATTGTCGTAGAGATATTGATAGATCTCATCGGCGTTCTTTGCCTCAAACTGTGCAATGGGTACCAAGATGCGTAGGGCTGTCCTGAGGTGTATATTTGCCTTGTAGAGCAGCTCCAAGTCCCCCTTAAATGCGACCATCCTACGACCTGGTATGATCTCCTTGGCACCGAGCTCTTCGAGCTCTTTCTGTAGGATGTCCTCCAGACCATACATGGTCTTTGCAAGCATTTCAAACTCTTCTCCCTTCTCTGTCGGCAACATTTGCACTGATGTCATTCTTGTTTCTATCAACTATCTATCTGTCGTTTAAGCCTCGTGTATTGCGTTTTTCTAAAACGTCTGCAAAAGTACCAATAATGAATGGATCTACAATACTTTGCCCCACTCTTCGCCTCTTACTGACCCATATAGGCTCTGCTGGACCTTCGTAGTGTGCCAAAAGAAAAACGGAGCCCTGGTCGGATCGATCACCAGAGCTCCGTAGTTTGGATTATATATAGACTCCTCTCATGAATAGAGGAGAGTAAGTGAAGCAGGATTACATCATGCCACCCATGTCAGGTGCACCCATGCCCATCGGAGCTGCACCCTCCTTCTCAGGTAGGTCGGTGATCACGCACTCGGTAGTAAGGAACATGCCTGCGATGGAGGCGGCATTTTCGAGCGCTACACGAGTGACCTTGGTTGGGTCGATGACACCAGCGACAGAGAGGTCTTCAAACTTGTCAGTACGTGCGTTGTAGCCATAGCTGCCCTCGCCCTCTCGAACTGCCTGTACGATGACTGCGCCCTCCTTGCCAGCGTTGTTGACGATCTGGCGTAGCGGCTCCTCGATGGCACGGCGGATGATGCTTATACCTGTCTCCTCGTCTGGAGTGCTACCCTTGAGGCCCTCGAGTGCCTTAGCGGCACGGATATATGCCACGCCACCGCCTGGTACGATGCCCTCCTCGACTGCTGCACGTGTGGCGCTAAGAGCGTCCTCTACGCGGTCTTTCTTTTCCTTCATCTCTACCTCGCTCGGAGCACCGACGTATAGGACAGCTACACCACCTGCGAGCTTAGCGAGGCGCTCTTGCAGCTTCTCCTTGTCGTAGTCTGAGGTGGTCGTCTCGATTTGGTTCTTGATGAGCTGGACGCGAGCTTCGATAGCACTCTTGTCGCCAGCACCACCTACGATAGTGGTATTGTCCTTGTCGATGGTGACCTTCTCGGCTGAGCCAAGCATCTCGAGTGTGACATTGTCTAGGCTGAGACCAGTATCCTCGGTGATGACAGTACCACCTGTGAGGATAGCGATGTCCTCAAGCATAGCCTTGCGACGATCGCCAAAGCCTGGAGCCTTGACTGCAGCTACCTTGAGCGAACCACGCAGTCTATTGACTACCAGCGTAGCAAGTGCCTCGCTCTCAATATCCTCTGCGATGATCAGCAGGCTCTTACCTGTCTGAACTACCTGCTCGAGGATGTTTAGAATCTCCTTGAGGGTGCTAATCTTCTTGTCTGTGATGAGGATGTATGGCTGATCGTACTCTACCAGCATCTTCTCGGTATTGGTGACGAAGTAGGGTGAGATGTAGCCCTTGTCGAACTGCATACCCTCGACAACCTCTACGGTGGTCTCCATGCCCTTTGCCTCCTCTACGGTGATGACGCCCTCCTTCTTGACCTTCTCCATAGCCTCAGCTACGAGCTTGCCGATTGCCTCATCGTTATTAGAGGAGATACGAGCTACGTTTTCGATCTTAGCCAAGTCGTCACCCACCTCGGTGCTCATAGCCTTAAGCTCCTCTATCACCTTTGCTACAGCCTTGTCGATACCATTTTTAAGCTCATTGGGGCTAGCGCCGGCAGCTACGTTCTTAAGTCCGACAGATACGATGCTCTGGGCAAGTACAGTAGCAGTGGTAGTACCGTCACCGGCATCGTCATTGGTCTTGGAAGCGACCTCCTTGACGAGCTGTGCTCCGATGTTTTCAAACGGATCCTCAAGCTCGATCTCACGTGCTACACTCACGCCATCCTTGGTGATGTGTGGTGCACCAAACTTCTTGTCAAGTATCACATTGCGCCCCTTAGGACCGAGTGTCACCTTGACCGCATTTGCGAGCTTATCTACACCGTCCTTGAGCTGTGCTCTTGCCTCTCCCTCAAATTTTATTTGCTTTGCCATGTTATTTATGTTGTCTTATTCTTTTAGTCAATAATCGCGAGGACATCACTCTGACGCATCATCAGATGAGTCTCTCCATCTACCTCTATCTCAGTGCCGGCATACTTGCCATACAGGATGCGGTCGCCCTCCTCGAGCTCCATCTTCTCCTCCTTTGTACCCTTGCCAACTGCGACAACGGTGCCCTGTAGAGGCTTCTCCTTGGCAGTGTCAGGGATGATAATGCCACTCTGTGTTTTCTCCTCAGCTGCTGCAGGCAGCACGAGTACGCGATCTGCTAAAGGTTTGATCTTCATTTCTGTATATTCTGACTTGTTTGTGTATTAAAACTATATTGTTTCTGTCTCAACACTCACATTACTGGGAAAAGTGTGCCAGAGGGGGTGGGGGTGTCATCTATGTACGGAATGTGCCAAAAGTGTCCTTGGAGGTCATCCTCATTCGCCATATTTGGCATAAGTAGCGGAGATGTAAAAAAGCATCCTTGGGGTACAATGTCATACTCCAAGGATGCCCACATTGAATTTAAGACCGATGTTACTGGATCTTAATCTCCTTTTTACGGTCGTCGTAGCGCCTTCCGACCTCCTCCCAGTCGATGATCTCCCATAGCTTCTGGAGATGCTCCGCACGACGGTTTCTGTAGTCTACATAGTAGGCGTGCTCCCATACGTCTGCGCCTAGAAGTGGTACCAGACCTTTGGTGATAGGGTTACCGGCATTCTGCTCCTTGGTGATCTGGAGCTCGCCATTCTTGTCAGTCGCAAGCCAAGCCCAGCCTGAACCGAAGAGGCCTGTCGCCTCAGACTCAAACTTCTCCTTAAATGCCTCGAAAGATCCGTATGTCTTGTCTATAGCTTTGGCAAAGTCGCCACTGGGCTGACCGCCGCCATTAGGCTTGAACTGAAGGAAGTAAAGGATGTGATTGAGGTCTTGCCCAGCATTGTTAAAAATGCCGCCCTCAGCCTCCTTTACGATGTCTACAAGCTCCATGTCGGCAAACTTGGTGCCTTCGATCTGCTTATTGAGATTAGTGACATAAGTATTTAGGTGCTTACCATGGTGGAGCTCGATGGTCTCCTTGCTGATTACCGGCTCCAGTGCATCTGATGCGTAGGGTAGCTGCATTAGTTCAAACTTCATATCTTTATCTTGTCTAAGTAGTTAATAGTTCTTATATATGATAGTGATGGAGCATGTCCGTCACTCGATTAGTTGTCCAATCTATCCTTAAAACAGTCTAATGGCTAAGAATGTTCTAAGATTTCGCAAATAAAGTTCCAAGATGGTTCATCCGAGGTGCAACTTCGCCCCATCGATCATAGAAGTTGGAGCACTCTGCCTTAC
>JAUNLH010000021.1 GCA_030532365.1 Porphyromonas sp. | reverse complement strand
AAGAGATAGAGAACTACAAGCAAAGAGATAGGGATTTTTTTCTATTCTCTAACATTTATCTATGTCATTGCGCTATTCTTTGTATAATTATTGCCATATTTGCACATGCATGCATCTAAATTGCATAATTTTTAATAAGAATATTGTGGATATGGAAGGAAAAAAACGCATCGTCGCCCTATTTCTCGCCCTATTCTTCCCACTTCTCATGTGGGCTCAAGGCAGAGATCTGAAGGGAACAGTCACGGATGCCCAAACGGGTGAGACACTCGTAGGCGTCAGCATCTTGAAAGTAGGTACCCACGAGGGTGTGGTCACCGATCTTGAGGGAAACTATCTCTTCCCTAACGTGGAGGTAGGAGATAAGCTCCAGTTTTCGTACGTCGGGTTCAACACCGTGACGATCACTGTGGAGTCACTTAGTTACCCCCTCAATGTAGCGCTTCGATCTTCAGAGCTCGCCTTGCAGGAGCTGGTGGTGGTAGCCTATGGCACCCAAGACAAGAAGTCATTTACCGGGTCGTTGGTCAATGTCAAGGCGGACGAACTAGTGAAGAACCGCTCCAATAGCGTCTTGAGCTCACTCCAAGGCATCGTCCCTGGACTTGAGGTGACTACTAAGTCGATGGGAGGTGGACGTACATCAACCGATTTATTGGTTCGTGGTCAGTCTACCATCAATGCGTCCAATGAGCCTCTCTACATCATTGATGGAGTGCCCTCCGGTAGTATCAGCAATGTCAATACCGAGGACATCCAGAGCATCTCTGTGCTCAAAGACCCCTCTTCGGTGTCTCTCTATGGCGCGAGAGCTACCAATGGTGTGATCCTCATAACCACTAAGCAAGGGATGGTCTCCGGAGATAAGGCACGCATTACCTACAATGGGATGTTTGGTATCTCCCGCCGTATGGGCAAGGACTACAATCAAGTATCCCCACAAGAGTACTTCGAGCTTACCTGGGAGGCAATGCGCAATGCCGCTGTAGACAACCCCAACCTACTCAACGCTGGTGGTCTCAGCTACCCAGATGCCCCCACCTATGCGACTAAGAGCTTAGTTAATAGGCTTGGTTACAATCCCTTTGGAGATGCAGAGCCAGTAGGTATGGATGGCAGGCTCAAGAGTGGTCTCACCCCCAAGTGGTGGGAAGACTACTCCGAGCTATTCAACAATAATGGCTACCGCCACGATCATAGTGTCAGCATCAGCGGAGCATCCTCTCGCCTGCGTTACTACGTGTCACTGGGTTACCTCTATCAAGGTGGTATAGAGCCGGGTAAGCCCTACTTCGATAGGACCAACCTCCGCACCAACTTCACCTACGACATCAATAAGCACCTCCAGACAGGTGTCATCATTGGTCTGAATAAAGGCTCGGGCAAGTCCACTTCTATTCAAGGGGGTTACCCCAACTTCCACCAATATGCCCGCATGACACCTGGGCTCTACCCGCTATATAAGAGGGATGCTCAGGGCAATATCATACTGGATCCTTCTGGCGATCAAATCCTAGACTTCGGTGATGGTCCAGCGGGAGAGGTCAATAGCCGCAGACCGGACGTCTCTAAGGATGGAGTTAACCCTCTCGGCACCCTTGACCTCAATAAGTCTACCAATGAGAGTATGGGCTACAACGTGAGCCTATTCCTCACCTACACCAATAGGCTAGTGGAGTGGAAGACTCTTTACTCTGAGTATTACGACAACTATACCAGCCACTACTATATCAATCGAACCATCGGTTCGCTAAAGGACAAAGGCTCACTCAACGAGGGCTCAATGTGGAGCAAGAATACCACCGTCAATACGGTTGCCAACTTCAAGTGGCTCCGTGAGGAGGATCACAAACTAACCACCCTCATTGGTGCGGAGATCAATGATCGCACGTCGAGGTCCATGAACACCCAGGTCACCGACTTCCCACTTGAGGGCATGGATACGCCCAACAACGCTGGCAAGGTGGAGAAGCCTAGCTTGGGCCCTGGTACATCGGAGACAAACCGACTCATGGGCTTCTTTTCCAAGCTCGACTACTCCTACCTCGATCGTTACTATCTCTCCGCCAGTCTCCGCCGCGATGGCTCATCCAACTTCCACCCCGACAATAGATGGGGTAACTTCTGGAGCATCGGTGCATCCTGGATTGCTAGCGACGAGGACTTTATGAAGAGCGCAGACTGGGTCAATTACCTCAAGCTACGCCTCTCCTACGGAACTACGGGCAATATAGGTAGCAACGACTATCTCTCGTACTACACTATGGGCTACTCCTATGCTGGACTGCCAGGCTACTTCATCGAGGAGCTTGCCAATCCTAACCTTAAGTGGGAGACCAACAAGCAGGTCAACTTCGGTATCGACGCCTCATTCTTCCAGAATAGGCTAGGCCTGACGCTCGACCTCTATCAGAGAAATACGGTAGACCTCTTTTACCGCACTCCGCTGACCCCATCACTCGGGTTTAAGCAGGTGCTGAAAAACATCGGCGAGCTACGCAATAGGGGTATTGAGGCATCCATCAATACCACCAACGTCCAGACAAAGGGCTTCCGCTGGGACAGCCGACTTACCATCTCTCGAAACGTCAATGAGATCATCGATCTCTATGACGATGAGTTTGTTGTAGGCAATTACATCTATAAAGTTGGTCAGAGCACTACAGAGTTCTTCCTCCCAGAGTTTGCTGGTATCAACCCAGAGAATGGTAAGCCACAATGGTGGATCAAGGACTACAACAAGGACACGGGTGAGATACTAGAGACCCGTAGCAAGACGGAGAGCTACCGAGACCTCTCCAACATGAGAGTCACCCTTACCGATGGCTCCTACAAGATGCTGTACAATCTAGGTAAGTTTAATGCCGGAAATTTCCTCCCAAAGGTACAGGGCGGACTGAGCAATACCTTTACATACAAGGATCTCGACCTCTCCTTCCTCTTCACCTACTCACTCGGGGGTAAGATACTTGCCTACGACTATGCTATGCTACTTGGCTCAGGAGGTGGTGCTGTCAATGCCTACCACCAAGACATCCTCAACCACTGGCAGAAGCCCGGTGATGATGCAAAGTTCCAGAAGATGACTACCGAGACCAAGGACAACTACTCCGGCGGGGCTGGCAGATCCAGTCAGTACGTCCTCTCTGGTGACTACCTCAAGCTCAAGAGCCTAACCCTCGGGTACACCCTCAGGTCACAGGCACTACTCGATCGGGGAGTCCGCAGCCTGCGTCTCTACTTGCAGGGAGATAACCTCTTCCAGATCACAGCTATGCAGGGTCTTGATCCCGAGCAGGCAAGCAGAGGTGAGGTGATCAATGCGTTCCCAGCACTCACCACCTTCTCACTCGGACTAAGAGCAGAGTTTTAACGAATAGCATTAGAAGGGATAATTATGATACATAAGAGACAAAGAAGGCTCCAAGTAGCACTATTCACGATACTTATAGCAGGCATATTCTCAGCTTGCGACTTCTTAAATGTGACCCCTAAAGACAAAGTCACCTCCAAGGTGGTCTACGAGACCTATGACAATGCAGTCAAGGCACTACGAGGGCTCTATGATAAGATGATGCTCGATGCGGAGGGCTTCATGATCGTCATGCAGACATCCAGCCTGCACAACTTCTTCACCTCCGCAGATCTGATGGGGCAAGACGTCATCATCGATCCTACGCAGATCCAAGGTCAGGGAGATGACTACAACTATGCTTCACGCACTAGCGATCAATCCCGTACTGAGTTTGCATGGTCCTATCCATACAAGTTTATCACTGTGGCAAATGATATGATCGCCCAAGCGCCCAACATGCAGGGCAAGGAGCACGAGAAGCTAGCCTTTGAGGCAGAAGCACGCGCCATCCGAGCATTTCACTATCACCTGCTCGTACAGTGGTTTCAGCAGACCTACCTCATCGATCCTGAGGCACCTGCAGTACCGCTCTATCTCACCCCTACTGCGGAGGAGCAGCCCAGAGCGACTATGAGAGAGGTCTACACCGCCATGGAGGAGGATCTTGCCTTTGCCGTAGAGCACCTGCCAGAGGTCAATAGGAGCGGTGACAACTTCGTTCTAGGTCGGGATGCTGCTAGAGGTTTGCTGGTAAGGATCCTTATGGAGATGGGGCGCTACGAGGAGGCGCTCCCCCATGCCAAGATATTGGCTACAAAGTACCCACCGATGAGCAAGGCTGAGTACATGAAAGGCTTTGCCGACAATGGTATCTCTGAGTGCATCTGGGCACTTTGTGGCTCTCCACGCAACTTCGGCGCCAGCTTCAGCAATTTAACCATCTGGACCCAGCCAGAGCGCCGTCATGGTAGGTGGGCACGCAAGTTCATCTTTATCGACAGCGACTTCTATGATCTCTTCAGCCCTACCGACTATAGGCGCGAGCTGATCATGGAGAATACTGCCGACTACTCCACTACTCCAGAAAAGAAGTACTACACCAATAAGCTCAACGACCCGATCGATGAGGCCCATGCCCCCGACTTAATCGTGATGCGTGGCTCTGAGATGTTGCTCTGCCAGGCTGAGTGTGAGGCACGCACCGGTGCCACAGCTCAGGCCCAAGCCACGCTCACTAAGCTCGTCCAAGCACGTGACAGCGAAGCACCTGCAGTACAAGCTACGGGCGAGGAGCTCATCAAGCGCATCTGGATCGAGCGTCGCAAAGAGCTCTTCGGAGAGGGCTTTGCCCTTCATGATCTCAAGCGATTTCGCTACCCTCTCGTACGCAAGGGCAATCATACCATACGCGGAGAGGCGGCTACAGGCATCTTGTACCCCAAGGACGACTATCACTTCGTCCTACAGATTCCAAGCCAAGAGATAGAGGTTAATAAGCTCATCATACAGAATAAATAATCATTTTCTAAATTTATTACGTAATAGAATGAAACGCTATCATTACACCATTTTGACGCTCATCCTAGCCTTGGCTGCACTTGTGTCATGCACCCCTAAGCAGGGTAAGGGAGCTAAAGACAATATCATCACCATCAGCGGAAGCATCGAGTTTCCAGACGACCGCTTCCCGATCACCATCATCCAGTATGGCGATGAGCAGGTGGTGCTCGACACCATCACGCTTACTACCGACAACACCTTTACGCACGAGTTTGAAGTACCTGAGCCAGGCCTCTACGGTATCGATGTGCAGAAGTGGGAGCGCCTTAACTTCTGGGGTGAGGATGAAGACATCCACGTCAACTTTAGAGGGCAAGATACAGCTCAGATCAAGATCAAGAACCCTCCCTACGAGATCATAGAGCATGCCGGGCCTAACAACCAGCTCGTGAACCATATCAATTACATCCACTACGTCTCCTACCAGCGTATGATCCGAGCAGCACAGCTCATGTACCGTGCGAGTGAGTCAGGCGAGACCAAGTGGATCGCAGACACCCGTGGAGCGCTCGAGGAGTCATACGCCGATGACGACCGCGACTACGAGACCCTGGCACGCCTCTATCCAGATCTCAATAGTTCGGTATTGCTTCTAAAATACCTCAAGGAGGGCTCTGAGCCATACAATACCCTTGTAGATCACCTCAAGGAGACCAAGGCAGACTACCCCCCATTTGCCAATTGGCTAGCAGAGAAACAGCGCAAACAGGAGCTCATCGAGCGGCTCGCAGTAGGTAAGCCAGCCCCTACATTCAAGATCAATACACCAGAGGGCGAGGAGCTCACCTTTGACCCTGCCACGATCTCAGGCGGCAAGGTGCTCCTCATTGACTTCTGGGCATCTTGGTGCGGACCATGCCGCAATGCGGTACCGAAGCTCAAGAAGTTTTACAAGCAATATGCCGCACAAGGCCTAGAGATTGTCTCAATCTCCATCGACGGCAAGCTCGAGGATTGGCACAAGGCTCTTGAAGAGGAAGAGATGCCATGGCAGCAGTTCCTCGCACCCGAAAGAGGCAAGGAAGTGACAGAGACATACCAGTTCAATGGCATCCCCCACTTTGTCCTGCTCGACAAGGAGGGCAAGATCGCCAATAGGCAGATCAATATCACCACCCTCGAGGAGGCAATTCAGAAAGAGCTCGAGAAGTAATCTCCAACCCCTGCAATAGCAGCGAATAAAGAGAAAAACCTGACTGTTAGTAAGAAGAGATCTCCATTAACGGAGGTCTCTTCTTACTTTTTCACAAACCGCTAGTTCCGGTTTTGGCATGAACAAACTCTTGGAGAATAGTACTCGCCATTCGCAGGAATTCGACTGTAATTTAGAGGGAGATGCCAACCTGCATAGAGCTTTTGTTCATGCAGGTTCCGGCTCGGGTGGTTTTTGACACCCGAACTTAAAAAATCTAAGTTGGGAACTTCGATACATCTAAGTTGGGAACTTAGGCAACTCTAAGTTCCCAACTAAAATTTTCTGAGGTTCGGGTCTCCGATTTTTTTGCAAACCAGGTTCGGGCGGGTGCGAAGTCCGACCTGTGTCGGACTTCGTATGGGGTGCAGGCGTTGGTCGATCACACTATTGACGTGGGAGATATGCGTGCGAGCGTTCTATTTGCCTACAATGTTTGGGGAGGGTTGTGGTGGGGTATTACGTTTTGTTTTGGTACTTTTGTATACTTAGAATGGATAAAAAAGAGCAGTAGACTATATGGGATTTGTAGACTTCCTATCAAAGATATTTGGAAATAAGTCGCAGAGAGACCTCAAGGAGATCACTCCCTACGTGGGTAAAGTACACGAGAGCACGAAGCGGATCGCCCCGCTTAGTAACGATGAGCTCCGTGCTAAGACCGCTGAGATGCGCCAGCAACTTGCTGAGTATGTGCGGGCTGACCGTGAGGAGATAGCAAAGATCAAGGAGGGGATCAATGACCTGAAGCTCAGTGAGCGCCAGGATGCGTGGGATCATGTAGACCAGCTGGAGGAGGAGGTCTTGAAGAAGCTCGAGGTGAAGCTGGATGAGCTCCTTCCGGATGCGTTTGCGATCATGAAGGAGACGGCAAAGCGCTTTACCGAGCAGGAGGAGATCGTGGTGACGGCAACAGACTTCGACCGCGATCTCTCTGTAAAGCACGAATTCGTGCGAATCGAGGGGGATAAGGCTATCTACAAGAATGAATGGATGGCAGGGGGTAACCTCACGAAGTGGAACATGGTGCACTATGACGTCCAGCTCTTTGGTGGCGTGGTGCTGCACCAGGGTAAGATCGCTGAGATGGCTACCGGTGAGGGTAAGACTTTGGTGGCTACGCTGCCGGTATTTCTCAACGCCCTGACAGGTAACGGTGTGCACGTGGTGACGGTCAATGACTACCTCTCTAAGCGTGACTCGGAGTGGATGGGGCCGCTCTATATGTTTCATGGGCTGAGTGTCGACTGTATCGACAAGCATGAGCCCAACTCCGCTGAGCGTAAGAGGGCTTATAACTGCGACATCACTTTTGGTACCAACAATGAGTTTGGTTTCGACTACCTGCGCGACAACATGGCTCGCCGTCCGTCGGATCTGGTACAGCGCAAGCACAACTTTGCCATCGTGGACGAGGTGGACTCTGTCTTGATCGACGACGCCCGTACACCGCTCATCATCTCTGGTCCGGTGGAGTCGAAGGGCGACCAGATGTTTGAGGAGTTTAGAGGCAACGTGGAGACGGTGGTCAATGCTCAGCGCACCCTCTGTACCCGCTTGCTGGCTGAGGCAAAGCAAAAAATCAAGAGCGAGGATAAGAAAGAGCAGGAGGAGGGCTTCTTGCTCCTCTACCGTAGCTATAAGGGTCTGCCAAAGAACAAAGCACTGATCCGCTATCTGAGCGAGGATGGGATCAAGTCGAAGCTCCTCGACACCGAAGCGATCTACATGGCAGACAACAACCGCCAGATGCACATCGTCACGGATCCGCTCTACTTTGTCATCGATGAGCGTAATAATAGCATTGAGCTGACAGACAAGGGTATAGACCTACTGACAGGTAAGTCGGACGATCCAGCATTTTTCGTTCTTCCAGACATCGCCACACAGCTCTCAGCTCTTGAAAATGAAGATCTTACACCGGAGCAGAAGCACGAGAAGAAGGATGACTTGCTCACCAACTACTCTATAAAAAGTGAGCGAGTGCATACCATACAGCAGCTACTCAAGGCGTATACCCTCTTTGAGCGGGACGATGAGTATGTGGTGATGGATAATAAGGTGCTGATCGTTGATGAGCAGACGGGGCGTATCATGGATGGTCGTCGCTACTCCGACGGCTTGCACCAAGCCATTGAGGCAAAGGAGCGGGTAAAGGTGGAGGCAGCCTCCCAGACAAAGGCAACCATCACGCTTCAGAACTACTTCCGCATGTATCACAAGCTGGCAGGCATGACTGGTACTGCCGAGACAGAGGCAAAGGAGTTTTGGGATATCTACAAGCTGGATGTAGTGGTGATCCCAACCAATAAGCCGGTGATACGTAAGGACGAGAACGACCGTATCTACAAGACAGCCAAGGCGAAGTATAGTGCCATCATCACTGAGATAGAGCACTTGATCGAAGAGGGCAGGCCAGTGCTCGTGGGTACCACCTCGGTGGAGATCTCTGAGCTTCTGAGCCGTATGCTTGATATGCGTAAGATACCACACAACGTGCTGAACGCCAAGCTCCACCAGAAGGAGGCGGAAGTGGTAGCCCAAGCCGGACAGAAGGGTACTGTGACCATTGCTACCAATATGGCGGGGCGTGGTACCGACATCAAGCTATCTAAGGAGGTGCGCGATGCCGGTGGTCTTGCGATCATTGGTACAGAGCGGCATGAGTCTCGCCGTGTAGACAGACAGCTACGTGGACGCTCTGGTCGTCAGGGAGATCCGGGTTCGTCAGTTTTCTTTATCTCTATGGAGGACCGACTGATGCGACTCTTCGGCTCCGATAGGATGGCAAGGTGGCTCTCTACGATGGGCTTCTCCGATGACGACATGCTCGAGAGCAAGCAGCTCACCAAGCAGGTAGAGAATGCTCAGAAGAAGGTGGAGGAGAATAACTTCGGTATCCGTAAGCACCTGCTCGACTACGATGACGTGAAGAACGCTCAGCGTAAGGTGATCTACACCCGTCGCCACAACGCTCTCATGGGTGAGCGTATCGGCATGGACGTAATCAACACCCTCACCCAGACTGCCGAGGCACTTGTAGCGAAGATCAACCAGGAGGGCGGTCTCTCCTATGAGGAGTTTAAGCGCCTTGTATATCAGGCGTTTGCCATGGAGGTGCCCATCAGCGAGCACGACTTCAAGTCTAAGTCGGAGGACGATCTGGTGGATACCATCATAGACACAGCTATAGAGACGCTAGAGCGCCGTATGACTAAGATGGCAGAGCTAGCTGACCCTGTGCTACAAAACTTCTACAAGCAGCAGGGAGACCGCGTAGAGCAGGTATACATACCAGTATCAGACGGGCGGGTGGCTTACAACGTATCGAGCAACCTCAAAGAGGCAGTCGAGACGCACTCTAGGAGCATCATCACTGACTTCCAGAAGACAATCCTACTCTACACCATTGATGAGGCATGGGAGCGCCACCTCCTAGCGATGGACGAGCTGCAGAACGCTGTGCGCAATGTCTCTTACGAGAATAAGGATCCTCTGGTGGTCTTTAAGATGGAGGCATACGAGCTCTTCCGTCAGATGGTGGAGGAGATGAACCAAAAGGCAACTGAAATCATCATGCGTGGTCACCTCAACATCCGCAGCGAGGAGGAGGACAAGGAGCTTAAGGTTCGTGAGAAATACGACGATCCACGTATGAGACGTCGTAGGTACACTGAGCAGAAGGACGACTACGAAGCAGCTCAGGAAGCACGCTACCAAGCTGGTAAGGCAGCTAGCCAACAAGAGCAGAAACGGGAGCCCTACCGTGCTGAGCAGAAGATAGGGCGTAATGACCCGTGCCCATGCGGTAGCGGCAAGAAGTTTAAGAACTGTCACGGTAAAAACATATAATCAAAGGGTATATATGATCCACTCAATGACCGGTTTTGGCAAGAGCGAAGCTGAGTCCGAACATCTCAAGATCACTGTAGAGTTGCGCTCTGTCAATAGCAAGCAGGCAGACGTCTACTTTCGAATTCCAAATGAGCTGAGATTTCTAGAGATGATACTTCGCAAGGAGATCGCTACCACACTGTTACGTGGTAAGATTGATCTTTTTGTACGACTGGAGATGCTTCATGCCGATGACGAGGTAAAGCTCGATGAGGAGGTGCTACGGCACTACTGGACCGAGCTACAGAGGGTGAGCGAGGTAGTGGGCGTGCCACTTGCGAAGGACCCGATGCAGACGATCCTGCAACTCCCAGGTGCGATAGTGACGGGTGAGATAGCTGAGATTCCAGAGGAGGAGCTCGAAGAGTTGACACTTAGCACATTGCGCGAGGCGATGAACAACCTCCAGAGCTTCCGTGCTCAGGAGGGCGAGGCTCTGGCAGTCGGCTTCATGGAAAATATAGGTAACATCCGGTCGCTGCTTGAGCAGGTAGCCCCCTACGAGGAGGAGCGGATCACTGATGTACGGCAACGTCTTGAAGAGGGCATGCAAAAGTACCTACAGGTGGACTACGATCGCTCACGCCTGGAGCAGGAGATGATCTACTACATCGAGAAGCTAGACATCAACGAGGAGAAGAGCAGGCTGAGCAACCACCTAAAGTACTTCGAGGAGACGCTCAAGCAGTCGGAGCCAGGGCAGGGTCGCAAACTTGGGTTTATAGCTCAGGAGATTGGAAGAGAGGTCAATACGCTTGGCTCTAAGAGCAATCATGCAGAGATGCAGAAGCTAGTCGTGAAGATGAAGGACGAGCTAGAACAGATCAAGGAGCAAGTGCTTAACGTGCTGTAAAACAATCAAGTGTCATGAAGGAGAGAGAGGGGAGACTGATCATCTTTTCCGCCCCTAGTGGTTCGGGCAAGAGTACCATCATAGATAAGCTGACTTCGGAGTATGGCTTGGAGGGTCATTTCTCTGTCTCAGCCACATCCCGATCACCTCGTGGTGAGGAGGTTGATGGGGTACACTATTACTTCTTATCTCCAGAGGAGTTTCGTCGAAAGATAGAGGAGGGGGAATTTCTGGAGCACGAAGAGGTCTACCCCGATCACTTTTATGGCACCCTGCGTAGCGAGGTGGATGACCGTCTGGCTAGGGGCGAGGTGGTGCTACTAGACATCGATGTCGTAGGGGCGCTCAATGTAAAGAAGATCTATGGTGCTCAGGCACTGACCATCTTTATACAGCCGCCTGGATTAGAGACACTTAGAGAGCGACTAGAGCAGAGGGGCACCGATGCACCGGAGAAGATAGAGCAACGGCTGAGCAAAGCCAGCTATGAGATGACCTTTGCTGAGCAGTTTGACAGTCGCGTCACCAATGACAATCTCGACTTTGCTTGCTGGTCGACACGTCAGATCATAGAAGACTTCCTCAACGGAGTGGAGAAGCACATCGTCCTCTTTCCCGGCTCATTTAGTCCCATGCATGTAGGACATCTGGCGCTGGGTAACTATCTCGTGGAGACGCATGCCGAAGTGACAGAGATCTGGTATTCGCTCACACCCGAGAGCCCCTTCAAACAAGGGAAGCGCCAGCTACCGGAGACATTTCGGATCAAGTGGGCTGAGCACCTGCTCCAGCACCATCCTCGCATGCAACTTAGCCTGGAAGAGCTGAGCCTGCCACGCCCCAACTATACAGTCGAGACCCTGCACCACTACAAGGAGCGCTATCCTAGATACCGCTTCTCGCTATTGATGGGGTCGGACAGCTGGATGGACTTCCCCACATGGTACAAGCCGGAGGAGATCCTCGCCGACACCCATGTCTACATCTACCCTCGTCCGGGATACGATGTAGAGGAGGTAGCTAGTCAAGACAGAGCGAGCCTGATCCACGGGGCGCCCCGCTTCGAAGTCTCTAGCAGCGAGATACGCCAACTCCTCTCTCTAGGTGCCGACCTACCCTATCTCTTGATGACCTCTCCGGATCATCCTCTATACAAGGAACTTATAGCCGAACTGCGCGAGGAGTAAAGGGGGCATGCCACTTTAGTGACACCCCTCCCACTTGACCTCCTGCCCGCCCTCGAGGTGAGCGGCAGCGCGAGCTAGGATGAAGAAATAATCGCTAAGCCGATTGATGTACTGCAGCACATGCTCCTCTACCTCTGCCCCCTCTACAAGCTCAAGTAGCTGATAGATACGGCGCTCAGCTCGTCGACTTACCGTCCGGCAGAGGTGCGAAGTGGCTGTAGCCCGACCACCAGCTGGAAGGATGAAGGACTTAAGCTCCGGCAACGAAGCATCAAGAGTATCAATAGCACGCTCCACAGCATGGATGTCCGCCTCCTTCACCCCACAAGTCATCTCCCACGAGAGTGGCTGTGTGTTGTCTGTCGCTAGGTAGGAGCCGACCTCAAAGAGTCGGTGCTGGATCTGAGAGAGGAGGGCATCCTGGTCCAAGCGATCTCCCAGCTCCGCACGAAGCATGCCGATCCAACTATTCAACTCATCTACAGTGCCATACGCCTCAATCCTCGGAGATGCTTTGGAGACGCGCTGCCCGCCTACCAGAGAGGTCTTGCCTTTGTCGCCTCCCTTAGTGTAAAGTTTGCTCTTTTTATGTTCCATATTTCGCTACAAACTTGACCTATACAAGTATAGGTCGTCATTCTGATTAAATAATAATACCATATCGTAGAAATCCAAGACCACACCCCTATCTAACCTCTGCAAGAGTGCCAGTAGGCGCTCCTCCCGCTCTCTGGACTTACGGACACCTAAGAGCAGGACCCAATTGTCCCGCCGTTGCAAGAAACGCTCAGCCAACTCAGCACTCTCAGTCACCATACCTCCTATGGGCTCCTCTGTCTCATTGGTGTACTGGAGCTGCCCACTTCGACTGTCAGCCCTGTGTCCTATGGTACGCCAAGGCTCTGGAGCCTCGACCGCATAGAACTGTGCCCAGGGCTCCAGACGAGCGACAGCTCGGTACCAAAGTTCACATGCTTCACAAGGGGCTTCTCTCCGCACTACCACAGAGTCATAATAGTCCTCCCTAGGACGGGCTAGCGACTGTACATAAGCAAAAGCACGCGGTGAGTGCACGCCGTGCCCTCGCCCGTATCTCATCCTCCTGAGAGACTTAAACTTATAAAGGGAGCCCCTTTTGTATGGCTTCATCATTCACTATTGATAGAAAAAGTTATATTTGGGTATAGAATGATAGTTCAAACATAGCTAAATTGATTAAAGATATAGAGATATGAAGAAGCTAATTGTACCTTTTTTAGTTTTAATAGCAGGTATGGTTGCGTGCTCTACGGTACCATTTTCAGGTCGTTCACGCATAGACCTCGTGCCTAACGAGGCTATCTTGGCATCAAGTTTTAGCTCTTACGCTGAATTTATGTCGCAAGCACCTGTGAGTAAGAACGCTGCTGCGACGCGCCAAGTAAGGGAGATCGGAGAGCGAATAGCCAAGGCTACAGACACTTACCTCCGTGCTATTGGTCTCTCCTCTGAAGCTAGCAAGTACCGTTGGGAGTTCAACCTCATCGCCTCAGACCAAGTCAATGCTTTCTGCATGCCAGGTGGCAAGATCGTGGTCTACGAGGGGATCCTCCCGATAGCTCGGACCGACGACCAGCTCGCCACCGTAGTCTCGCACGAAGTAGCTCACGCTGTCGCAAAACATGCCAATGAGCGTATCAGCCAGCAAGTTGCGAAGCAATACGGAGGTCAGGCGCTCTCTATCGCTCTTAGTGGTAAATCTCAGGTGCTGCAACAAGTGACTAGCGTGGTGTATGGTGTCGGCACTGATGTCCTCGTGACACTCCCCTACAGTCGCTTGCATGAGCACGAAGCAGACCTCATAGGTCTATATCTCATGGCACTGGCTGGGTATGACTACCATCAGGCAGCTGACTTCTGGGTGCGTATGTCTGGCGGTCGCAAGGAGAGCAGCGACTTCCTCAGCACCCACCCGAGTGACAGCAAGCGGATCGCTGCCATCCAAGCTGAGATCCCAAAGGTAGACGCCTTTATGCAAGATGTCAGAGAAGGCAAGTCTGCACCGGCTCCAACTCCGGCAAATACATCTAGCTACCTAGATCCCGCTATCAACAAAGGGCGAAAGGTGCCCCTTAAGATCCACTACTAAGCAAGTTACAAGTCAAGGAAAGGGAAGTTGCAAGTCACTTCCTAGCGAGTTACAACTTAGAGCAGGGAAAGTTGCATCTAAAGCCCACCGCCTATGGGGTGGCAGATACATTGTTGGTCGAAGTGTTGGTTTGGTCAGGGTCGAACTAACACTTCGACTTTCTAAACCTCTCTCGACCCCATCCTAGACATTCTTAAAATATTTTCACCGATAGACGGAGTTTATTTGTATGTTTGTAAAGGGTCTCCAGTTGGAGCATAAATAGCTACAGCAAGGATACCCTTGCATACCACCAGCCCGAGATACTCGATCAATAATGCACACGCCTAAGATCACTGTTACAATAGCCATTCTCACCGCACTCATGTTCGCTTCATGTATGAATCGCAATGAAACAGAAGGCCAAAAGCCAACACTCATAGAGTTAGACCGGTCACTGATTGGAGCCTCACTTGAACCGGCATTTGCCGAGGGTGTATCAGGGCTCTTCGCTGGAGTGCTGGGCGAATGGCTGATCTTCGGAGGGGGGTGCAATTTCCCCTCAAGCAACCCCTCACAAAAGGTCTACTACAGCTCTCTCTATGCTATGCGCCAGAGGGCGGGCGGCAGCTACGAAACCATCTCCCTAGCTGCATTGCAAGCCCCAATTGGCTACGGCGCATCACTCCTTTCAGACCAAGGAAACATCCTCTACCTTGTAGGTGGCACAGATGGCAGTGAGGCACGGAGAGAGATCTATGAAGTGACCCTACAGGCAGGGAAGCCCATGGTGCGACTCTCTGAGGTTCAACTACCCCATGGCTGGTACGAAGGGTCCGCTGCCCTCATAGAGGATAATCTCTACCTCGTAGGTGGCTGGAAAGGACTAGGCACCCCACACGACACAGTGACCCGTGTGTCCCTCAAGAGTGGCGCTTCAGAGACCTTAGAAGAGCTTCCGGAGGGGTCTCGAATCCAACCAGTTGCCTTTGCCCACAATGGTTTCATTTACCTCTTTGGCGGCTTCCGCCCAGCTCAGGGAGCAGTGCCGCCCCACATGCACCGCAGGGCATACCGCCTCGACCCGTCTCAACAAGGAGCTAAGTGGGAAGTGATAGCCGAGAATCCGCAGCTCGAGAACGGTCGCAAACTCCTCTTTGTAGGCTCTAGCGTGGTGCGCGACCCAGTCACCCTGAAGGTATATATGGCTGGTGGAGTGGACTATGACGTATTTGAGCAAGCACTCAACCGTGAGTATGCCGAAGCAAAGGCGCACCAAGCAGGGGACACAGATGCGATCAGGGATTTCGAGCAAGCACGCAAAGCCTACCTCTCCATGCCGGAAGAGTCGTACCACTTCCTCCCCTATCTGCTACGGTTTTCACCCGAGGCAAATCGTTGGGAGGTGGTTACACAAGATACCGCCTATGCAACTGCCGGAGCCGCCCTTGCCGTTGGTAAGGATGCCACCTACCTCGTCGGAGGGGAGCGCAAGCCCCGTGTCCGCACGCCAGATATATGGCGCACACCTCTATAAGCATTTGACAATCAAATAAAAACATCATCCACAGTAAGAGTAGAAGACATGAGTAAGTATAGAAAGATCAATGGGCTCATCGCTGCCCCCTTTACCCCCTTCAGTCCTGATGGCAAGGAGGTGAACTATGAGGCGATCCCGCAATATGCCGAACTACTACATCAAAATGGGATCGTAGGAGTATTCATCAACGGCTCCTCCGGTGAGGGCTACATGCTGACTGATGAGGAGCGCATGAAGCTCGCCCAGGCATGGAAGTCCGCCATCATATGGGACGACTTTGACCTCATCGTGCACGTAGGATCCACTTGTGTCAAGAGCAGTCAAAAGCTAGCAGCTCACGCTCAGGAGCTTGGCGCCATGGGCACTGGCGCGATGGCTCCCCCATTTCCCAAGGTGGGGCGTGTGGAGGAGCTGGTCGCCTACTGCCGGGAGATCGCAGAGGGAGCGCCCGATCTCCCATTCTACTTCTACCACATCCCAGTCTTCAACGGCGCCTATCTCTCTATGCTCGACTTTCTGAAACTAGCTGAGCAGGAGATCCCCAACCTCGCCGGCATCAAGTACACCTACGAGAGCCTGTATGAGTACAACCAGTGCATGCTCTACAAGGGGGGTAAGTACGACATGCTCCACGGGCAAGACGAAACCATTCTCTCAGCTCTAGTGATGGGCGGAGCCAAAGGAGGTATCAGTGGCACCGCCAGCTATATCGGCAACGTACTCGTCGGCATCCTCGATGAGTGGAAGGCAGGCAACATCGAAGCTGCCGTGAGGTATCAAAACTACGCCCAGGAGGTGATCAATGTGATTGCTAAATATAGAGGCAATATCGTTGCAGGCAAGCGGATCATGAAGCTCCTAGGACTGGACTTGGGGCCCAACCGCATCCCATTCCGCAACATCGAGCCTACCGAGGAGGCAGAGATCAAGCGACAACTCGAGGCGATCAACTTCTTCGACCACTGTAATAAGCACTAAGAGAGAGGGATAATGAGTACCAACTTTGAGCACTATGCAGAGCTCTACCGTAAAGAGCTTATAGATAATGTATTACCTTTCTGGATCAAGCATGGTCTAGATAGAGAGCACGGTGGCGTCCTCACCTGTCTCGACCTCGATGGCACCCTGATGGATGGCACCAAGTCAGTCTGGTTTCAGGGTCGAGCACTATACGCCTTTGCCTACGCCTACAACCATATCGAGCAGCGCCCCGAGTGGCTTGAGGCGTGCGATCTGATCCTCCCTTTCATCGACAAGTGTTTCGACCCGAAGGATGGGCGCATGTACTTCGAGGTGAAGCGCGATGGGACCCCGCTCCGCAAGCGACGCTATGTCTTCTCCGAGACCTTTGCCATGATCGCATGGGCAGAGTACGCGAGAGCGACCGGCAAGCAAGCCTATGCCGAGAAAGCCCTTGACCTATTCAAGAAAGTAAGGCACTGGCTCGCCACTCCCGGCATACTGGAGCCAAAGTACCTCCCGACCCAGCAATCCATCGGGCACAGCGTCGCTATGATCATGATGAACGTAGCGGTAGTCCTCCACTCCCTCATCCAAGACCCGCTTCTTGAAGAGCAGGTCCGAGAGTCCTACCTACTCATTAAGGATAAGTTATACAGTCCCGAGTACCACTGCGTCCTAGAGATGGCAACACCAGAGGGAGGTCTGATAGATACACTTGCCGGACGCCAGATCAATCCCGGCCACTGCATCGAGACGGCATGGTTCCTCATGGAGGCACACCACACTTTTGCAGATGCAGAGTGGGCAGAGGGCATGACCGACTTCGCGCTCACAGTGCTCGACGATGCGTGGGCGTGGGGTTGGGACGATCGCTACGGTGGGATCATCAACTTCCGCGACTGCAAGGGCTTTCCAGCACAAGACTACTCTCAAGACATGAAGTTTTGGTGGCCACAGACAGAGGGCATCATAGCTACGCTCTACGCCTATAAGCTCACGGGAGATCAGAAGTACCTCGACTGGCACCAAAAAGTGCACGACTGGGCATGGCAACACCTCATTGATGAGGAGAAAGGCGAGTGGTATGGCTACCTCCACCGTGATGGCACGGTAGCTCAGCCTGCCAAGGGGAACCTCTTCAAGGGGCCCTTCCACATACCACGCATGCTAGTCAGGAGCACGCTTCTCTTAGAGGAGCTAGCACAGAGCAGATAAAGAAACAAAGCTCCAGCACACCCTATGACAGGCTGGAACAACCTCATTGATAGCAACATAACTAAAAGAGAGGTGACAACATGAGCCAACAGACATCTCAGATCAAAGAGAGTAGCTGGTACAAGTGGGCAGTCGTGGCAATGCTATGGGTGGTAGCGCTACTTAACTACCTAGACAGGCAGATGCTCTCTACCATGCGCGACGTGATGGCGATTGACATCGTAGAGCTAGAGAGTGCGCGCCACTTCGGTATGCTAATGTCCATATTTCTATGGATCTACGGACTCATGAGCCCCTTTGCCGGTACCATTGCCGACCGCATGAGCCGCAAGTGGCTCATTGTTGGGAGTCTCGGCATCTGGAGCGCCGTCACGCTCCTTATGGGGTACTGCACCACCTTTCGGTCCATGCTGCTGCTCAGAGGCATCATGGGCGTCAGCGAAGCCCTATACATCCCAGCTGGCTTAGCCCTCATCACAGAGTACCACACAGGGAAGACCCGCTCCCTCGCCGTTGGTATCCACATGACAGGGCTCTACATGGGGCAGGCGCTCGGTGGTTTTGGCGCCACCATTGCCCACCAGCTCAGCTGGCAAACCACTTTTCACACCTTCGGCATCGTAGGGGTAGCCTACGCAGGGCTCCTCGCCCTCCTACTGATGGATAGGCGCACACTACCCAGCAGTACGAAGAGTGCCCAAAGTGGTACCAAAGAGCCCTCGGTGCAGGCAAACTTCAAGAAGCTCTTCCGCACACCAGCCTTCTGGGTGCTACTCTTTGTCTTTGCTACCCCTAGCCTACCTGGATGGGCAACTAAAAACTGGCTCCCCACTCTATTCAGTCAAAACCTTGGGTTAGAGATGACTAAAGCAGGACCGCTCTCCACCATCTCGATTGCAGCAAGTAGCTTTATCGGCGTGATAGCAGGCGGCATCCTCTCCGATAGGTGGGTAGGTCGTAACCTCCGCGGACGTGTCTATACCAGCGCTATAGGGCTGGGGCTAACGATCCCTGCCCTTGTATTTCTAGGGCTTGGGAGCACGGTCTGGATGCTCTTTGGAGCAGCCTTCTGCTTTGGTGTAGGCTTCGGACTCTTCGATGCGAACAATATGCCGATCCTCTGCCAATTTGTCCCCGACAACCTCCGCTCCACCGCCTATGGATTTATGAATATGGTGGGCGTCTTCTCAGGGGCACTTATCACCTCCGTCATGGGAGGGTGGGCAGAGACAGGTAGCCTCGGTCTTGCATTTACAGCACTAGCGGGGGTAGTCCTCATAGCGCTCCTCCTGGAGCTCATCCTCCTGCGACCGAGGCACCACGACATGAAGAGCGTGGATTTCGATTAAGAGCAGCCTGAAACTGCTGTACAACTCTTTACGAGAACTGGGGATAAGGCTAAGAATGAAAGTCCATACTCTCCTGAAGTATATCGAGTGGAAGTCCAACTGACGAGTGCCGCCAAGCGTGACCATTACCTACTCAAGGAAGTACATCTTCCTAAAGACAGCGTCTTGGCAATGGATAGAGCCTATATTGACCACGCACAGTTTCAGCAACCTACAGAGGAGGTTGCTGCTATGTCACTAAAATGAGGAAAAACACCGTTACAAGATACTGCCCTCTATCATCGATGTCAATAAGCTTAGTTTGGTAGAATGCAGGGGTGAGCGTGTTCTCTTTGATAAAGATACGCTTCATCTTTTTCTGAGAATATTTTGCGAGTATTATTGACTATGGGATAGAGCCTTGGTGCAACGAGATCCTCGGAGGGAGCTAGAACTCCCTCCGAGGATCTCATATCCAATCTTTAGTTGCAGAATAATTGGTTACTTGCCTTGATGACTCTCGATAACCTTTTTGGCTGTATCCTCAAAGTCCGTAGTCAGGATTGTATACAACTCAAACTCTGCGAGGTTGAAGAACACTTTATTACCTGGATTCTTAGTAGGCGTGAAACGTACGAACTTAAAAGGCTTATCGAATAAGAGGTAGCCTCCTCTAACTCGCTTGCCATTCTGACGCTCTACTTCGTACACCTCATGGGTCAAATCACTCCAAGTAGAGCCATCCATACTTATCTCTATATCTGCTTCTTGAGGATTACCCTCTCCATTTCCATTATGACGAGTAATAAACTCTATATGGATAGCAGTCTCCTCCTTGGGAAGCTCGGCTACAATATAGTGTGCGGCACCTATCCATTGGCTCCATGCAGAGTGGAAGAATGTGCTTGGGTTTCCATCTATTGCATCCTCGATAGGTCCTTCACGGGGCTCTTGAGCATTAGTGGAAAGTTTGATGCCATTGATCATAGGGCCCTTGGTAGCAGAGGGACTGACTGGCACACTTGCAACGTCTATAGATACAGGCTTTCCCTCCTTATCTGATGAGCTTACAGGGGTCAGTGTTACACTATAGGTGCCTGCCACCTTGAACGTATTAGGGAGAATAACATTCTTTGCCCAGACACTCCCAACTCGGGTTACTTCCTTGCCAAGATAAGGGTCGAAGTATGCCGCACGTACATAGAGCAAATCTGTGCCAGATGTTTCTGTCACATCATAGTTGATGGTGATACTTGCTTCGTGCGCCTCAGTGTCTTCAGTACTCGTAAAGGAGAGATTGGAAATCTCACTCGCAGGGATGTCGCCTTTGGGACCTCTTTCCTCGATTCTATTTTCACAGCCTGTCCATAGTAGAGCAGAGCACAGGGCTGCCAATATAATTGTTGATTTCTGTTTCATATCAATATCCTGGGTTCTGAACCAATTTCTGATTTTTGTTGATATCACTTTGAGGGATAGGCATTAGATAGTTCTTCGGGCTCTCAAACCTGCGGACTACATCCACGTTGGTTACTTGAGTATAGAGCTCTAGTGTTGTTCCAGTATTTACATTCATCCCCTGTGGTACAGCGCTAAAGTACTTCTCGGCATCGAGCCAGCGACGACGATCCCAGAAGTTTTGATTGAGGAGATACATTTCTATAGAGCGCTCTTGGCGTACAATGTCTCTCATGCCCTCTTTACTCTGTGCCTTTTGTGGATTGCGAGCCCCAGCCCATGCCTCGTCTACACTTGGGATACCAGCACGCTTTCTTATCTTATCAAGATAGTTCTTAGCTGTGGTGAGATCTCCTGTCTCTACTGCACTCTCAGCAGTGAGTAGGTAGAGGTCAGCGAGCGTGACGTAGGGGTGGATATACTTAATCCTATACTTGGAATAGTCTATATTGGGGTGCACCAATCGCTTATTGAGGAATCCCGTAGGTGAATAGTTGTTGTTTCTCAGTGTGCTGATACTTTTACCACGACCTGCAGGCTCACCAATCATCATCTTGAGTACGAGTTTGGTCTTACCTTCATTATAGTACTTGTCGTCATACATAGTACCACTATTTTCCTTGTTGCCCTGCTTTACCTCATAGTAGCCATTTTGGAAGCAAACCCATGCGTATAGGCGAGGCTCACGATTGTATAGGAAGTTGGGAATTCTACCCTTGGCATTAGGATAGTCACTTGCCATCTCCTTGAGCGTCCACCACTCACCCTCAGTAGGGAAGGTCGGATCTTCCTCCATTGGGAGTCCATTGGCAGTGTAAAACCTCTTCATCATTGCAAGAGTAGGTGCGACACCATTCCATGCAGCTTCCTTATCATAGAGTGGTAATGATTTAGGCATTACGGCATACCATCCTTGTACACGAGTATCTCCCCAGACAGTCTCAGTGGAGCTGGCACTATCGAGGGTAGACATTCGGAGTGAGCGTTGCACCTTGTCTGATGGTTCTGGCATACTCTCGATATTGTTGTCTTTGTCTTGATAGAGACGGTGCCCAGCTGCTTCAGCTGCCCTTACTGCATCCTGGCAGGCTTGTAATGCCTCAGTCCAGCGTGCTTGCTCGTATTCAGTAGGAATGAGCTGTACTCCCTCCTTGTCCGTAAAGTTGCTGTACATCTTATTTCCATTGAAAATAGGGCTTGCATAGAGGACCAAGAGCTTAGCTTTGATAGCTTTGGCAGCTACAGAGGTAGCAAAGCCATACTGTGCTCCTTGTCGTGTAGCAGGGAGTTCGGCTGCAGCTTCGTCCAACATCTTCTTTGCAAACTCTACCGACTCCTTAAGTGTCGCGCGCTTCTTGTAGTCCTCAGATGGCATATTGACATCCTCTACACCATCGATGATAATGGTAGGGCCATAATTCTGGATGAGTAGATAGGTAAAATAGCCGATGAGGAACTTGGCTTGAGACTTGTAGTCTGCAGCCACCTTGGCATCGAGCTTTGGGACCTCATCTATTTTCTCAATAAGGATATAACACCTGCGAAGCCCACCAAAAAGAGAATTCCAATAGGATATTTGTGGATTTACCGCAGTATAACTCCCCTTGGGGAAGTTAGCAAATTTTTCGTGCTCAAAGCTGGATACTATCTCATCTCCAGTCATAAAGTCTATGGAGTTGACAGCATCATGTGGAGCAGGGATGTACCCATAGGCTGAGTAGAGATAAGCTTTTACTGCCTCTGGATTGGCAAACGCATCTTTCTCCGTAGCCGTCTCGTCTGGTACGATATCGAGGTAATTGCAACTCGTCATTGCTGGAACTACCAACAGAGCTACCCATGCAATCCTTAAGAGTATATTATTGATGTACTTATTCATAAAATTAAGCGTCTAAATAGTTTAGTTAAAAGACATTTGGACACCGATATTCACCGTGCGCTGGGTAGGATACTTCAGACCACTACCCCCACCCATCTCTGGGTCCCAAAGCTTGAATTTTGAGAAAGTCAGTAGGTTGGTACCACTAAGATAGAGACGAGCATTTTTGTAAGTAAAGCCCAGCTCTACATTCTTCAGCTTGAGGAAAGAGCCATCTCTGAGCCAAAAAGTTGACCAAGCTGTATTACCATCGTGGTCTACCTTGGTGACACGTGGATACTCTGCATAGATATTAGGAGCATCTGGTCTCCAACGGTTATCGGCAACCCACTGGAGTACATTTCGATTGTACTGTGTGCCGAATGGATGGAAGCTACTCATGACGAGCGATGTATTATCCACACCTTGGAAGAAAACTCCAAAGTCGACCAACTTATATTTAGTATTGACCCCAAAGCCATATATAATCTCTGGGACAGTAGGATAGCCCATAAACATACGGTCGTTGGCATCAATAGTACCACTATAGTTGCCATTAGCATCAAGAAGATCTATGTACTTGATATCACCACCTTCAGACTTTTGGGTAAACTTCTGATCAGCACTATTTGCTACGTCTGCCGCATCAATAAAAAGTCTATCAGCGATGTAGAGGAGGTGGGTATTAAGGCTATGTCCTATACGAGATAGTTGTGGATACTCTGCAGGGAAAGACTCATCCCACTTTTCATATTTATTATGAGCGTAGGTGAAAGTACTGCGTAAGCTAAGATAGAAATCCTTATTAAATTGCTTGTCGTACTGAAGGGATAGGTCAAATCCTTCATTGCTAATCTCACCCAAGTTACCATAGATCTTGGTTCCTGAAGTACCCATGTACTCAGGTACTGTAGCACGCTCTTGGAAAACATTCCTACGGTACTCTCTAAAGTACTCACCAGTAAACTTAAAGCCTCCAAGGAAGTTTATATCCATACCGAGGTTGAGCTTTTCGCCAATCTCCCAAGAAATATCTGGATTTTCGAAGCGATTGTAGTTCGGACCTACATAGGAGGTGTCCTGCTCACGCCCTGTGGTGTATTCAGGGCCATTCCCTAAAGTGATGTCAGATAAGTAGACAAAGCGTCCTCCCGCAATAGCATCGTTACCGACAAGTCCGTACGAACCACGAATCTTGAGATAATCGACATAGGGGCGCAAAGGCTCCCAATACTCCTCCTCACTTATGAGGTAACCAGCAGCTATTGATGGGAAGAAACCAAAGCGCTTGCCTGCAGCAAAGTTCTCTGAACCATTGTATCCGAAGTTGGCTTCCAACATATACTTATTAGCATATGAGTAAGTCAGACGTCCAGCAAGTCCTTGTTTGCGTTTTGGAAGGTTCTGGAGTAGGTCATTACTACCTACGTTAATTGCAGTCTCCTCTTGGTTATAGTTAAACATAGCGCCCAAACTATGCTCACCAAAGTCACGATCCCACATGAGCATAGTATGGAAGTAGATGCGTCTGTCACCCCCAGTGCCACCACCTGTCCTAAGCGTTGTATCTGTGGGGTCGCCTATACGTGAGATATCGTAGTCATATCCTCCAGTCTCTGGATTTTGCTCAAAGTTTTGTAGGGTAAAGAAGTTGTTGCCTCTATAGCGAGTTGTGGTAGTGGCTGAGTAGTTTTTGAAAGAAGCCAAAGCAGAGAATCGTAGTCCCTCGGTAATCATCTTGAGATCTTGTGAAAACTCAAGGTTGGCAATCACCGTAGATGCAAATACATCCTTATAGCTACTAAATGCCTCTACGAATGGGTTTACAACCATCGCTGGACCTTTCTTGATCGCACCCCATAGAGGATAATCGTAATCCTCGCTTCTAGGGAATTCGATAGGGAAGTCTACAGGATTGGAGTTTACAATATTACCAAAGAGTACATCGACATTCTTGTCAGGACCATGAGATTGGTTAAGCTGCGTATTTAACTTCATAGAGATTTTACTCGTCTCTGTGAAGTTGATGTCCAAGTTGTTTTGGAACGCGTAGCGATAGAATTGGAGCGCATTGTCAAACGAGGAGTGCTCCTTGCTCCTTGAGCGCAACATACCAGTCTGATGGTCGGCTGTAACACTCATAAAGTAGGTAACCTTCTGGCCTCCACCACGGATGTTAAAGTTCGCTTTTTGGTTAAATGAGGCATTGCGGAATAGCTCATTGTACCAATTGACATTAGGGAAGATATGTGGTTCAATCCCCGCAATAGTATTGTCTATCTTTATCTTGGAGTAGGGAACATCACCTGTGGATAGGTTGCCAATAGCTTCGTTGAAGACCTCCATGTACTCAGGTCCATCAACAAACTGAGGTAGCTTAGTAGGTGTATTGACATAGCCCTCCACGCGGACATTGATGATAGGCTTCTCTAATGATGCACCTGACTTGGTTGTGACAATCACGACACCATTCGCTCCACGTGAACCATAAAGTGCTGTAGCCGTAGCATCCTTGAGGATAGAGAAGCCCTCGATGACCTCAGGGTCCAAGGCATTGAGGTCACCTGCTGATACAGACACACCATCCAAGATAATCAATGGAGAAGTGGCATTTACCGTAGAGATACCTCTAATCCAGAAGTCTGCGCCGTCGGCACCTGGTGCTCCTGAGCGTTGTACGGATACCACTCCTGCAAGACGACCAGCAAAGGACGAACTAAGGTTGGCAGAAGGCACCTTGAGCTCTGTAGGGCGCACGGTCTGTACTGCACCTACTACCGAAGCTTTCTTCTGTCCTGTACCAAAAGCAGTAATGACTACCTCGTCAATCACCTCTACATCATCCTCAAGGAGGATATTGAAGTTGGTCTGCCCATTGATAGGTAGATTCACCGTCTTATACCCTATATACGAAATCCGAAGAGTACCGTTGCTCGGTACACCTGTCAGGGTAAACTCTCCATCCATGCCTGTCGTCGCACCCTTAGACGTGTTTTCGACAAGCATCACAGTAGCACCTATAACTGGCTCATTATATTTAGCATCCTTGACAACACCCTTTACGGTAATCGTCTGAGCTAAAGCCATAGGCGCGAATAGACCCAGTAGGAGTGTGAAAATCCCACTAAGCTGCAAAATACGACTTCTATTCATACCATGTGAAACTTTGTTGTAAAAATATAATTTAATTGCAATGATCCCATCCCGATCAGCACAAAGAACATCATTCACTAGAAATGTAAAAAGGTTAATTGTCGCCGAAACAGTGAAAAATCATCTTATAAAAACTGCGTGTCGGCACAAATGTAAATAAAAAATAATTAAGATTCAAAATAAAACTATAAAGAATTGCAACCGTAGATTTTACACATTATAAAGAGAGTTAAGAATTGAGACACGTATCTCCATTCTTAACTCTCTGACTCCTTAAAACTTCTGTTAAAACCGCATATAAACTTTCCAATAGAGACCTATTATCGTGGATCACTCTCTATAGAGCAGAATTACTTGGAACCCGCCTCTGAGGGCAATGGATCATAGTTCATTCTGTTTACTGTGGCGGGGGTAGTCCCTATGGCGCTCCTCCTGGAGCTCATCCTCCTGAGCCCCAGGCACTACGACATTAAGAGCAAGGATTTCGATTGAAAGCAAGTGTGACAGCGTAATGTGGTATTGCCTGAAACCATGAGCACGGCTCCGATGCAAGTCAGACGTCGTACTATCACTCAAACATTAGAGACCAATTGAGATATTGACCTTACAACAGGCTGTTACTCATCACAAAACATCTCTCTTAGCAGCTCTCTAAGCCTGTCTATATCTCTATCTCTTAGAGTCTCAATACGATCTCTCAGACGTGCTTTATCTATAGTCCTGATTTGGTCTATCGCTATCTGACCTTCTTTGCCATCTACCTTTACTTTCATCCGAAAGGGATAGTATTCTCTAACTGCTGTGGTCAGAGGAGCAATGATCACAGTCCTCAGGTGCTCGTTCAACTCATCTGGGCTAATAATCACACAAGGGCGAACTTTATTTATCTCTGCTCCTACTGTGGGGTTCAAATCAACCCAATAAATGTCGTACTGCATAAAACGAAAAATCAGATAAGATCACCACTCTTCAAGAACCTCATCTTCAAATACATCCGGTATAAGAAGCGCATCCTCTTCGTTGGCTCTCATCTTTTTTGCAGCCTCAGCCCAACCGGCTCTGGGTGGGGCTTTCTTAATGGTTATACCATCTGCGTCGAAGTACATAGACACGACACTCTTCTCCGTCAGTCCAAGAGTCTTAAGCACTCGACTCGGAATGATGACTCCATTACTGTTCCCGATCTTAATAATGCTTGCCCTCATATCATTCTCTCGTTTTAGTTTCCCTCTACCTTCATCTTTTGTAATTACAAATATAATAACATTCTGGGAATAACGAAAAAACAACTCCCGACCCTACATACCGTAGGATCGGGAGCCTTCCACATATGTTTGTTTAATTTATGAAGAAGTTGTTTATGCCTCCTCGGTTGCAGCCTCTTCGGAAGTTGCCTCCTCGCTCTCTTCGGCGGCGGTCTCCTCCTCAGCCTTTTGGGCGGCTGCTTCCTCTGCTCTCTTAGCAGCTAGTGCTTCAGCTTTTGCTTTGTTGACTTCCTTTTCAGCCTCAAGTGCCTTCTTTGCCTCAGCCTTCTTAGCTTCGGCCTCTTTTTTCATAAGCTCCTCGATGCCTGCGTTCTTATCACGCTTCCAAGCCTCGAAGCGCTCCTGTGCTTGCTCCTCGGTAAGTGCCCCCTTGCGAACACCCTTCTGCAAGTGCTTCATCAGCATCACTCCCTCACGAGAGAGGAGACTACGTGCAGTATCAGAGGGTTGTGCACCTACGTTCACCCAATAGAGGGCGCGGTCAAACTTGATGTCCAGGGTAGCTGGATTGGTGTTTGGATTGTAAGTACCGATGTTCTCGATAAAGCGACCATCACGCGGTGCTCGCCTGTCTGCTACTACGATCTTGTAGAATGGGTAATTCTTGCGACCGTGTCTTTGCAATCTAATTACAGTTGCCATAAATAATTGATTTTGTACTTGTTATGTATCTTAATACCACACCCATCCCACGGTCTCTCTATTGGGGTAACACGACCCACAGAGGTGAAACGGATGTGGTTGCAAAGGTACAAAATCCCCTTGACTTTAGCAAAATTTTTCGCACCTCCTTTTGAGCGTATGGTTACACGCACCTCCCCCACCCTATTGGCTCACCGTCCTTAAGAGGGAGATCAGAGGGAGCAAAAAAGGGAGTTCCGAACTTAGATTTTCTAAGTTCTAAAAATAGAAATTTTTATGTCATTGAAAATGAGTGTGTTGCAGGGCTGGTTTTTCATTGTGTAGCAAAATTGTAGCAACACCCAAAAAGACTATGAACGCAATCGTTTACATCGCAAACATATCTATTTTCCCGTAAACACCAAAATATCCATTAAAAAAGTTTTCTTGCATCTTTCTTTTTAACACTTCTCTATTCTGTGGACCTGAATTATTCTACTTTGTATTTCATATTACATTCAAGGCTTCTGTTACCTTTTTCTTCTTTTTTGCCGCAATTTTTTCTTCTTTTTTCCTCTTATGGTTTGGTTCGTTGACCTCCTTGCCCCCTTTCTTCTCTTTCTTCCCCTCCTTCTTTTTTTTGGGGGGGGGGGCGCGCACACGCGCGCCACTCTCACATAAAATTAAATTATAACAATCTTTATATTCTTACATTCTTGTATAGTGTT
>JAUNLH010000020.1 GCA_030532365.1 Porphyromonas sp. | reverse complement strand
CAATTCGGTAGGGTACGACGTCCGACATCCGTCGGAGTCGTGTTGGTTGTGGGTCATAAGGTAAACCAGGGTGGCGCAACGCCCTCATAGGGCATTGCTTACCCTTCGCTAGGGAATGCAACCCCGACCTTCGTCGGGGTTGTCATTTTTTCGTGACCTGTACAAGGTGTTTGGGGATTGCAACCCATCCGATCACCACATCGGAGCGATCCCGACGCAGGTTGGGGTTGTTAGTCGTTTCGAGATGAGTGCTGGTAAGTATGAGGTGGCAACCTATCCGATCACCACATCGGGGCGATCCCGACGAAGGTCGGGATCGAAGAGCCTAGCGAAGGGTAAGAGGCGAAGCCTCGCCACCCTGGTATCAATGATCGCCACCCACATTTCGACTCCGACGGATGTCGGACGTCGCACCCCACGGAAAGGGGGTTGAAAATCGCGTGGAGGGGGTGGTCAGTTGGAGCAGGTTCGCAAGCGAGAAAAATCCAAGTTCCGAACTTAAAAATTCTAAGTTCCCAACTTAGATGTATCGAAGTTCCCAACTTCGACAACTCTAAGTTCCCAACTAAAATTTATCTAGGTTCCGGTCTCCGATTTCTCGCACTTCCAATTTCGAGGAGGGGAAGCTGGCATTTAGACCTACGATTCGCGACTTTTGGATTAAATGAAGATGGAGCGGAAGATTGAGGTTGTGCTTGCAAAAGAAAATTTTTAGTATCTTTGCCTTAATTAGTAGGATGCCAGGTATAGAGTGTGAATTATAACCAACCATAAAACCAACCTATTGATTATTTATTCGTACGTGCCACCATATATGGCACCAAGGAAGTCTAATTTAAAGAAACAGATGTTATGAGAAAGTCAATTCTTTCAATAACTAGAGGAAGCAGTAGGCTATTCCTATCTCTTCTCCTCTCGTTGCTGGCTGTGCCTATGATCATGGCGCAGACAGTTACTGTTACGGGTACCGTGAAAGATACCGAAGGGTATGAGGTGATCGGTGCTACTGTACAGGTGGTAGGAGTAGAGGGAGTGGGTACGACCACCAACTTGGATGGTCAGTTTACCCTCAGTGGGATCCCTGCCAACTCTACCCTGCGTGTCTCCTATGTAGGAATGATCACTCAGGATGTGCCTCTAAACGGGCAAACACGTGTCGAAATCACCCTTTTGGCCGACTCTGAGCTACTCGATGAGGTCGTGGTGGTCGGCTATGGTACACAAAAGAAGGTGAACCTTACAGGTTCGGTAGCTACGGTAGATACCAAAGCTCTTGAGGCTCGTCCGGTACAAAACGTAGGGCAAGCACTTCAGGGTGTGGTACCAGGTCTTAACCTAAGTGTTAACAATGCCGGTGGTGCTCTAGACAGTCGCATGAGCTTCAACATCCGTGGTGCAGGCACCATCGGACAGGGCTCTAGCGCTTCTCCACTCGTGCTGATCGACGGCACCGAGGGAGATCTCTACTCACTCTCTCCGAGTGATATCGAGAGCATCTCTGTGCTTAAGGATGCCTCTTCGAGCGCGATCTACGGATCTCGTGCTGCCTTTGGTGTGATCTTGATCACCACCAAGAGCGGTAAGGGTGGCAAGATGAGCGTTAGCTACAATGGTAACCTCCGCTTCTCTACAGCTACTCAGGTGCCTGAGATGCCTAACTCTCTTGAGTTTGCTCACTACTGGAACTACGCAAGTATCAACAGTGGTGGTGGTGCTTTCTTCTCAGACGACAAGATCCAAAAGATCAAGGACTTCATAGCAGGTACTTCCAAGCCTGGTGAGGAGTCTGGTACATTCTGGAAGGGATACAACAACAACGAGCCATGGGCTATGTATGGTGAGTCTTGGGCAAATACTGACTGGTTTGCCGAGATGTATCGCAAGAACGTGCCATCTCAGGAGCACAACATCTCTTTCAGCGGTGGCTCTGACAAGATGAACTACTACATCAGTGGCTCTATCCTCGACCAGAACGGTTTGATCCGCCACGGTAAGGATAAGTTTAACCGCTACAACTTCGCAGGCAAGTTCACTGCCAATATAACGGACTGGATGACCATCACCTACAACAATAAGTGGGTGCGCGAAGACTATTCACGTCCGTCCTACATGACTGGCCTATTCTTCCACAACATCGCTCGTAGATGGCCTACCAACCCAATCTATGACCCAAAGGGTCACTACGTACATGGTAATGAGATCCTTCAGATGGAGGATGGTGGTAAGGACATCAACCAGCGCGACTACCTCTATCAGCAGGCAACGATCGAGATCCGTCCTATCGAGGGATGGCTGATCAGAGCTGAGGGTAACTACAATACCGTACACAATCACAACCACTGGGATGTACTCCCAATCTACTACCACGACCCCGATGAGGTGCTGACCCCTGCTGCATGGAGCGGCGACTACGCACCCGGTGTCTCCAACGTAGGTGAGTCGATGTACAAGAATAACTACTTCAACGTACGTCTCTACACGGAGTACAATAAGACCTTCAACGAGAAGCATGAGATGAAGTTGCTCGGTGGTATGGATATGGAGTACAACAGGTATACTAGCCTTGGAGCTAGCAGGAAAGACCTGATCACTCCACTTGTACCAACCATCAACAACGCAACCAATAAGGACACGTACGCAAACTTCACTGACAACCACTGGGCTACGATGGGATTCTTTGCACGTGCCAACTATGCATACGACTCTAGGTACCTCGCAGAGATCTCTATCCGTAGAGATGGCTCTTCTCGCTTCATAGATGATCAGACTTGGGGTACCTTCCCATCCTTCTCTCTTGGTTGGAACATCGCCAACGAGGAGTTCTGGGAGTCACTACAAAGCACTGTGAATACGCTGAAGCTTAGAGGTTCATGGGGTGCACTGGGTAATACCAATACTCACTCACTTTACCCATGGTTCCTGAGCCAACCATTCTGGTCTAAGGGCTCTGGCTGGCTCCTTAACGGTGAGCGCCAGAACACTTCCGACGTGCCCGGACTTGTATCTCCATTCCTAACATGGGAGAAGGTACAGTCATGGAACATCGGTCTAGACTTCGGGCTCTTCCAGAACAGACTGCAAGGTTCGTTCGACTACTTTGCACGCACCACTGTAGGTATGGTCGGTCCAGCACCGTCTAAGCCATCTATCCTAGGTGCAGATCAGCCAAGAGTCAACAACAGTAACATGAGATCCCAGGGTTGGGAGCTTGAGTTGAAGTGGAGAGACCAAGTAGGTGACTTTACCTACGGAGCTCGCCTCGTCCTATCTGACGACTACCAGGTAGTTACTAAGTTCTATAACCCCAACAAATCTCTGGGCAACTGGTACGAAGGCAGGCGTAACGGTGAAATCTGGGGTTTCAAGACCGACGGTCTGGCATCCTCTGATGAGGACATGCAGCAGCACCTTGCAAACAACAGGCCTATATGGGGCGACAGATGGGGTGGCGGTGACCTCAAGTATCTCAACCTTGTCGACCGCACTGATAGTGATGGTAAAGAGCTTGACAAGGGCGTAGTCAATGACGGCTCATATACACTTGATGACCACGGTGACTTGACTATCATCGGTAACTCTACTCCTAGGTACCGCTTCGGTATCACCCTAGATGCAGCTTGGAGAGGTATCGACTTCACCGTCTTCCTACAGGGTGTCGGTAAGCGCGACTTCTGGGACAACTCTGTCTACTCTACCGGTGCTAACGGCAACCTATGGCAGAGTGCAGCCTTCAAGGACCACCTAGACTTCTGGCGTCCTGCTGACGATAAGATCCTAGGTCCTAACCTAGACGCGTACTATCCACGTCCACAGTTTGGCATCGGTGGTAAGAACTTCGTAGTTAACGACCGATACATGCAAGATGCCTCATACATGAGGATCAAGAACCTACAGCTGGGCTACACTCTTCCAGTGGAGTTTACTCAGAAGTTCGCAGCAAATAGAGTACGTCTCTACTTCTCTGCTGACAACCTGTATACCTTTACCAAATTGAATAAGATCTTCGATCCGGAGGCAACCGGTGGTGCATGGGGACCTGGTAAGCTCTACCCATTGCAGAGATCATTCTCATTTGGTCTTAATGCAAACTTCTAAGAGGACCTAGTAACATTATGAGAAATATGAAAGTGAAAAACATAAAGAGTAGGATACTGGCTGGTGCCAGTGCTGTACTTCTGGGCATGGGATTCACCTCTTGTGACTTCTTAAACCTGAAGCCACTAGACGAAGTATCCCCAGATCAGTACTATCTTACAGCTGAGCAGCTAGGTGGCTTTACAATCAACTATTACACAAGGATCTTCCCAAACAACTCATTTTGGGGCGCAGGTGTAGCAACCTTCGATAATGGCACTGACAACCAAGCCAACCTTGATGGTAATACAGGGACATTCCTACCCGGCAGATGGAAAGTACCTAGTGGAGGTGGTATCGGCTTCAACAACATCCGTAACATCAATAAGTTTATCAACGAGACAGAAGCCAAGATCGCCGAAGGTAAGGTGAGTGGCTCTGAGGCGCTGATCAACCAGTACCTCGGTGAAGCATACATCATCAGAGGCCTGCTCTACTATAGCAGACTCAAGACTTATGGCGACTACCCCATCATCCTAGAGGAGCTCAACCTCGATGCTGACCTGGTAGAAGCAAGCAAGAGGATGCCTCGCAACGAGGTAGCTCGTCAGATCCTGAAGGACTTTGACAAGGCAATCCCCATGCTCCAAGAGACCTTCTACAACAACCAGCGCATCAATAAGAGAGCAGCCCTAACACTAAAGTCTAGGATCGCTCTTTATGAGGCTACGTTTGAAAAGTACCATGCTGGCTCTGGTAGAGTACCAGGTGATGCTAACTGGCCTGGCAAGGACAAGGAGTGGAATAAGGGTAAGACATTTGACCAAGCAGCTGAGGTGAAGTTCTTCCTAACTGAGGCGATGAAGGCGGCGAAGGAGGTAGCTGACAAGGTCGCGCTATCAACAGTCAATACGCACGTCATGAACCCATCCGGTCCTCAGGAATACTATGGCTGGAACCCTTACTATCAGATGTTTGCTGATCCTGATCTAGGGAAGTACCCAGAGGTACTGCTCTGGAGACAGTTCAATACAGGTGTCAACGCATCTCACCTCACCTCCAATAAGCTCCGCTTCGGATCTGCTACTGGCTGGACCCGCGGGCTCGTAGAGTCCTTCTTGATGAAGAACGGCCTGCCCATCTACGCTAGTGGCTCTGGCTACCTAGGCGACCGCACCATCGACATCACCAAGACCGACAGAGACGAGCGTCTGCAACTCTTTGTCTTCGGTGAGACCGACCTACTGGCAATCGACCAATCTAGCATAAATGAGGTAAATAAGGACCTACCAGAGGACGAGAAAGTTACGGTTGTCGAGTTCAAGGCTCCCACTATCGTAAGTAAAGATAGAGAGACTCGCGACATCACTGGCTACAGACAGAGAAAGCTCTACAACTACGATGTTGCCACTCACCAAGGTCAGGTATTCAGCGACGTCAGCGGGCAGATCATGGTACGCGTAGAGGAGGCATACCTCAACTACATTGAGGCATCCTATCTGCTCAATAATACCATCGATGCAACCGCAGACCGCTACTGGAAGGCGCTCCGTACCCGTGCGGGCATCACAGCTCCAATATCTGTGACCATCAGTGCTACAGACATGAGCTATGAGGCAGACGTCAACCGCCCATCCTACGACTGGGGTGCATTCTCAGCAGGTGAGCCTATCGATGCTACGCTCTACTCTATCCGTCGTGAGCGCCGTAGCGAGTTTGCCGGCGAGGGTTACCGCTGGGACGATCTCGTCCGTTGGGCATCACTCGAGCAGGTAAAGGACTACCACATCGAGGGCATCAACCTATGGGATGAGATGTATACCTATCCTCAGTACAAGACCACGGTCAAGGATGAGAACGGCAACGATAAGATCGTAGACCTAATCATCGCCGACGGTAGCGACCAGTCAACTGTATCCTCTAAGGAGGTATCTAAGTACCTAAGGCCGTACCAGATCTTTAAGAACGGTGAGCTCGTTAAGGGTTACACCTTCTCCGAGGCTCACTACCTAAGCCCATTCTCCTTCGAGGAGAGACAGCTCACCTCACCTACAGGAGATGTAAAAGATAGCTATCTGTACCAGAATATCTACTGGCCTATCAATTCAGGTATGGAAGCCGAGAAGTAATCAAGTTACTTCCCCCATTATATGATTAAGAGGCGTGGCACTTAGGTGCCATGCCTCTTACTTTTTACTCCCCCGAATGCCACATCCGACGCAGGTCGGACATCGCACTCCACGGACAAGGGGTTGAAAATCGCGTGGAGGGGGTGGTCGGTTGGAGCAGGTTCGCATGTGAGAAAAATCCGAGTTCCGAACTTAAAAATTCTAAGTTCCCAACTTAGGTGCATCGAAGTTCCCAACTTCGACAACTCTAAGTTCCCAACTAAAATTTAGTGAGCTTCCGGTCTCCGATTTTCCTCAGCTCAATCTCACGGAAATATGCAGCCCCGATTCGGTGGGGTACGACATCCGACCTCCGTCGGAGTCGTGTTGGTCGTGGGTCGTAAGGTAATCCAGGGTGGCGCAACGCCCTTACAGGGCATTGCTTACCCTTCGCTAGGCTCTTCAACCCCGACCTCTGTCGGGGTTGTCATTTTTCCGTGCCCTGTATAGGGGTGTTTGGGGTTGCGACCCAACCGATCACCACATCGGAGCGATCCCGACGCCGGTTGGGGTTGTTGTTCACTCGACCTCCGTGTCGTGATCTGATGTGTTGGGAGGCGATCCCGACGGAGGGCGGGATCGAAGAACCTAGCGAAGGGTAAGAGGCGAAGCCTCGCCACCCTGGTACCAAAGGTCGCCTCCCACACCTCGACTCCGACGGATGTCGGACGTTGCACCCTGCAAAGAGGGAGCCGCCACTTACGTGCGTTGGACATTAACGTGCGACCACATCGGGGCGATCCTGTCGCGAGGTTGGGGTTGTTTTAGATTGTGGGTAGGAGGGGCGATTGAGCGTCCTTGTCCGATAGGATCAGTTCGTCTGGGGAGATGTGCTCTTCTACTATCCTAAGTATGGCGGGGTGGCGGTAGCTGTAGCCTACTTCCGACTCTGGGTGGTAAAAGCGATCCACCTTGTAGTAAAGGCGCGTCTCCTCTTCGAGCGAAAGAAAACCGTGTGCGTAGTGCGATGGGATGAAGAGGGCTCTGCCATTGGTCGGAGTGAGCTCTACGGAGATCGCTTGTCCGTAGGTAGGCGACTCCGGGATGATGTCTAGCACGAAGTCAATCAGGCGACCGGACAGACAGCGTACCAACTTGCTCTGCCCATAAGGCGCTCTCTGTGTGTGCATCCCTCGGAGGGTACCCCTCCGAGAGCAGGAAAGATTGTCCTGCACAAAACGGACACCCTCCAATGGCGTACCTACGAGTTCGCGCTCATTATAAGCCTCCATAAAGGTGCCTCTACTGTCGCTATAGATCTTACTCTCGATGAGCCACACCCCCGGGAGCGATAGTTCAGTGATCTTCATGATATCCGTTGTCCTTTTATGCTTCCTTCCCGCTCTGGCTCACGGCTCCTGCCAGTCGCCATTCTCTTTCAGCAGAGCTATCAGCTGATCCACAGCCTCTTCGCTCGGAATCCCCTTACGCACTGCCACCTTGCCCTTATAGAGGTCTATCTTATGCGGAGCGGAGCCCACATATCCATAGTCTGCATCTGCCATCTCGCCAGGGCCGTTGACGATGCAGCCCATGACGCCTATCTTAAGCCCCTTGAGGTGACTTGTGGCAGCCTTGACTTGCGCCACCGTCTCTTGTAGGTCGAAGAGCGTACGCCCACAACTTGGACAGGAGATAAATTCGGTACGGGTGATCCGCCTCCGCGTAGCTTGAAGTAGACCAAAGCTAAGGTGCACCAACACTCCAGCTCCTATCGTAGGATGGTGCAGAAGAATGCCCTTTGCCTGTCCTCTCAAGAGGGCACCTCCGAGGTGGTAAGCTGCATCTATAGGATACTCCTCTGGCACTGCGTCGGAGCTATACTCTATCACGTAGGGCACCGACATGGTCTCATCAAGTGCCTGAAGCATAGCTGGGATATTGGGGTGCTCCAGTCTGACGACCAATAACGCTCCACTCTCAGGGGCAGCAAACATCGCCTCTCGGTCGGTGACGAAGTGGACCTCCGAGCTCAGAATGGTCCTAAAAGAGGGGTACTGCTCTGCCTCTTCGCTACTCTCGACTATCAAGAGATCGGGCCTTTGGTCGGAAGGGAGAGCAGTGAGCGATGGGTGGGCGTATGCCACCACCAGCGGTGTCTGCTCTTGTCGCAATGGCTCTCTCAGTAGCCCCTCCTCCACCTCGACGGCAGGTGCGCTGCTTAGCTTGTCCGTGAGCGATACGATCCTACGTGCCACCGGTATCTCAGCTTCCGGAGCCTCACTTAGAGAGACGCGGATGGTATCACCCAATCCCTTGGCAAGGAGAGCTCCGATGCCGGCAGCGCTCTTCACCCGACCATCCTCGCCATCGCCAGCCTCTGTAACTCCCAGATGGAGCGGATAGTGCATGCCCTCGGCTTCCATACGCTCCGCCATCAGTTCTACGGTCTGCACCATCACCAGCACGTTAGAAGCCTTGATCGAGATCACCACGTCGTCGAAGCTCATCTCCCTACATACCTCTAGGTACTCCACACAGCTCTCCACCATCCCTTCGGGAGTATCGCCATACCGACTCATGATACGGTCGGAGAGCGAGCCATGGTTTACCCCGATACGGAGTGCCGTGCCGTGAGCCTGGCAGTGCGCTACAAAGGGGCGGAAGTTATCTTGCAGAGCCTTCACCTCCTCCCGATACTCCTCATCGCTGTACTCCAGCTGGGCAAAGCGCTTCGCCCGGTCGTAGAAGTTCCCCGGATTGATACGTACCTTCTCCACCTGCCGCACCGCTTCATAGGCAGCACGCGGGTTAAAGTGGATATCCGCTACGAGTGGCACCTCACAGCCCCTCCTACGTAGCTCCGCACGCACTTCGCCTAGCGCCCTCGCTTCACGCTCACCTTGGGCGGTAAAGCGTACCAAGTCGCCCCCCGCCTCCACGATACGCAAGGTCTGCTCGACCCCTGCCTCGATATCATTGGTATCCACATTGGTCATAGACTGCACCACGATCTGGTGCTCCCCGCCGATCACTAGCGAAGCCCCGATATGTACGGGGGTGGTCGGTCGTCTTTCGTAATAAAACTTTTTCTTAGCCATATCTCTCACTTAGCCTTAGTACATACAAATGTAAAGAAAAAAGGACTCACGCACGTGTCAACACGCCGTGAGCCCAAAAATATTACCTAATAAACCCCTCGAATATTATTGAGGAAAGCCTCCAATATGTAGCAAAGCGGTGCCAACTAATATGAAACGAAAGAAATCGAAATCTGGCACCTACTTCGTTTAGCAATTTACCAAAAGATCATCAAATATGCAAATCCCAAGTACCGACTAACGTTAATATATTTGTAAAAGATGCACCAAACAGATGATAGTACCCCACTTCTAAGCCCTAAAAATAGTATCAAAAAGGAATCAAAACCCCATCTCAGACACCCTCGATCTGGTACTTCGGTCCCACTCCCACCCATCCGCTCACCATGCGACTTCCGAAGGGACGTCCATCCGAGTTCCGAACTTAGAATTTCTAAGTTCCCAACTTAGACAACTCGAAGTTCCCAACTTAGACAACTCGAAGTTCCCAACTAAAATTTACCGAGGTTCCGGTCTTGCCGTGGAGGGGGTTCGCAAAAAAGATACACGTACCTTTCATTTATTGCTTTTTTTTTTGCACCTTTGTCCCATAGAGATAGTGCTGCTCCATTTATACCGGATAGAGACTTCAGTGGAGGAGTGTTCGAGTAGCAGTGCAAGAGATCTAAGAAATTAAAAAAACTACATTTACAAGGTGTTATGGAGAAGAGTTTGATGCGACTAGGCATTTGGATGGCACTGCTACTGTGTGGTGCTGTGGTATCACAGGCACAAGACTACCGAAGTCTGCTAAGAGACAGATCCACCGGAGAGGCGATCGATGGCGCTACTGTGGTGCTATTTGCTTCGGACTCCACAAGCGTCGCCGTGACACTCTCTGACGCCGCAGGTGGCTTCACGCTGTCGGGGACAAGCGCCAAGTGGCTACAGGTGACCCACCTTATCTATCACACCCTACGGGTAGAGCTCGACCATGACCTGCCCGATACGCTCTACATGGAGCCCAAGGCGGAGCTACTGGACGAGCTAGTGGTGAAGACGGAGCGCCCAATCATGACGCTCCTCGATGGCAGTATCCCGAGCTACAACATCGATGTGCTCTTCGAGAATAGCCCGGTGACCACTGCCTACGAGATGCTAGGGCGGCTCCCCGGCATGTCGATAGAGGGCGGCGTACCGGTGCTGGTGGGCACCAACGGATTTACCCTCGTGATGAATGGCAAACCCTCACCTATGCCACAAGAACAGCTGATGGAGATGCTCAAGACCATCCCAGTGCAGATGGTGGCAAATGTGGAGATCTCCTATACGCCGATAGCAAAGTACAGAGCCAAAGGTGCCTCGATAAATATCGTGCTAAAGCAGCAATCCAAAGACAAAGCCCTCAGCGGAGTGGTCGGTCAGCTCTATGCCACCTATACCAATAATTACTTTGGAGAATACCGCACTGGCGGTAATATCACCTACAGCGATGGCAAGGGCTTCTCGATCACAGGCAACTACAAGGGCTACTTGGGCTCATCTCGGACCAATATGACATTCGATACCGAGCCTTTTGGCACTACCTCTGGGCTGCATATCAATAACGTGGGCAAGTCCACGTCGACCAATCATACTGCCTTTTTAGATCTCACCTATGCCAAAGAGAAGCACAACATCTCCGCCAGCTACTACGGTGACTTCTCGCCCAAGGTTAGGTACCAAGAGCGCAATGAGATGGATCCCGACCCGATGGATAGACGGCAGGTGGCGACCTACAATACCCATCATGCCACGATCGAATATAGCTACGACGATCGGCTGATGGTGGGAGCATTCTATACCGATTACCTCGAGCACAAGGATATACAGTATGGGCTAGAGCGCACACCGATATCGGATAGAGCCTTTGCATTCCTTACGAAGCAGAGGTCTCAAGTCTACGGAGCACACGTAGACAATAGCCACAAGCTCAGCGACGGATGGGGTGTAGAGTACGGTAGCAAGCTATCCCTCTCCCGAACGATGAATAGGCAACTCCACCGCGTGATACAGGGCAGTGAGCAAACGGGAGATCCCATGGAGCGGATCAGCAAGGAGCTACTTGCCGACGCTTATGTGGGCGTGAAGAAGCAGTTTTCACCCAAGTTGAATATGGGGATGACCCTCATAGGCGACTATGCGAAGTACTACGACCACGAGGAGAACTTCCAAGTCATCCCTCAGGCAAATCTCACTTACGTAGTCGCGCCTGGCAAGATCGTGCAGGCGACACTGGCAGCGGGCAAGAAATACCCTCGCTACTTCGAGCGGGAGCCTTTCGTCACCAGGCACAGTGAGTACCAGCAGTGGCAAGGCAATCCTGATATTAGACCATACGTATCATACAAGGGGCAGGTGGTCTATATCCTGAAGAGTAGGTACATATTTATCCTAGCAGACACCTACGATCCTAGGCACTTTGTGCAGCTGATGTACCTCGATCCTAAGATCAATCAGATAGTCTATAAGACGTGGAATTGGCACTACACAAACTCCCTCTCTGCGACATCTGTGCTCCCCTTGCCCCAGACCTCGTGGTGGCAAGGTCGGCTCACCATAAACGGGCAGTACAACTCCCTAAAAGTAGACATCCCATACGAGGAGACGATGGAGCGACATCGTCTGATGCTTTTTGTAGGTCTTACCAACGACTTCACCATCAGCAAGAAGAATAACCTCACAGCTGGGCTCGACCTAAGATACGTAACTGGTGGCATGCAGGGGTATTACAATTTTTCCGACATGTATATGCTAGACCTAAAAGCCAAGTGGATGAGTGCCGACAAGAAGTGGAGCATCACTGCCAGTGCCAACGATCTACTCAATAGAGCGATACCAAGGATACATGCAGACTATGGCATACATAAGTTTGACTTTGTACCTAGTCACCACGGTCGGACCTTCTCTCTCGATGTACGCTATACCATAGGTAGCTTCAAGAGCGAGAAGAAGCCGAGCCAGCTCAAGACCGATCGCTTCGGGATGTGACACCCGAACTTAAAAAATCTAAGTTGGGAACTTCGATACATCTAAGTTGGGAACTTAGACAACTCGAAGTTCCCAACTAAAATTTACCGAGGTCCGGGTCTCCGATTTTTCGCAATTCGTGGGGAGTTATTTTGCAATTGGGGGTGTCTATTTTCTAACAATACGAGACCTCTTGGCGACTAGATCGTATGTGGCGGACGGAGGGGTACTGTGAAAATAAATGTTTATATTTGTGATCCTTTGATGAAAATAATCGTAGCAACTTATACTTTATAAGCGTTAAAGACACATGATCAGCAGAAAGAGACTCGCACCACTGTCGGTGCTGACACTATCACTCCTTTTGGTACTCTCCTCCTGTGCTTCCCAGCTGAAGCCGCTAGATGCTAGGCAGGTAAGTGTGGACCCACAGCCACTAGTGCTGCAGGGAGGTAAGGTACCCGTGAGTATCACCATCAACTTCCCACAAAAGTGGATGCACAAGAGGGCAGAGATCAAGATCACTCCCGTCTTGAAGTATGCCACAGGTCAGGCTTGGGGCTCTACCTATAGCTTCCAAGGCGAGGAGGTGAGGGGCAATGCCACCACCATCCGATACAACCAGGGCGGTAGTGCCATACTGCACTCCGACTTTGACTACACTCCCGAGATGCAGAAGTCGGAGCTTTATCTGATGTTTAGCGTGAAGATCGGCAATAAGAGTCAAGAGCTGGCTGATGTGAAGATAGGTGAGGGTGTGGTCGCTACTGAGGCGCTGGCAAGTGCCGACTACGTGACGCCCGCCATTGCTCCAGATGTCTTCCAGAGGGTCCTCAGAGAGCAGTACGACGCTAATATCCACTTCCTGATCCAGCAGGCGAGCCTTCGCCAATCCGAGACCAATAGTGAGGAGGTGGAGGAGTGGAGAGGCATCGTAGAGAGTGCCCACATCACCCCTAACCAAAAGGTGGACGTCGAGGTGCAGGCTTATGCCTCTCCGGACGGTGGTCGTGACCTCAACGAGAAGTTAGCAGCTGAGCGTGAGCGCAATACAACTCGCTACCTCGAGCGCGAACTGTCGCGTGCTAAGGTGGACGCCCCTGTAGCTGCTCACTACACAGCTCAGGACTGGGAGGGCTTTAAGCAGCTAGTGGAGAAGAGCGACATCCAAGACAAGGAGCTGGTGCTGCGCGTACTCTCTATGTACAATGACCCGGAGATCCGCGAGCGCGAGATCAAGAACATCTCTACCGTATTTAGCCAGCTGGCAGATGAGATACTGCCACAGCTGCGTCGCTCTAGACTGGTTGCGAACATCCAGATCATTGGCAAGAGCGACGAGGAGATCGCTCAGCTGAGCGCCAGTCAACCTCAGACGTTAACTGTGGAGGAGCTCCTTTACTCTGCCACCCTTACTGACGATCCAAAGGCTCAGGAGCGCATCTACCTCAATACCACCTCTTATTATCCTCGCGACGCACGTGCCTTTAACAACCTCGGGGTGCTGGCGCTGCAAAACAAGGATCTTCGCAAAGCTGAGGGGTACTTCATCAAGGCTGACGAGGTGGCAAGAGCGGCAGGCAAATCGCTACAAGAGACGAAGCTCAATCAGGGCATCATAGAGCTACATCGCGGTAATGTGGAGAGAGCTCAAGAGCTGATAGGGCAGGCTGGCAACGTGCCAGAGCTGGATGAGACCCTCGGGCTGATGCTGATGAAACAGGGCAAGTATGTAGAGGCAGCAAAGTATCTCTACAACACAGCGACCAACAACGGCGTACTGGCTCAGATCCTCAATAAGGACTATGCGAGAGCAGAGGAGCTACTCGAGCAGATCACCAACCCCGACGCTCAGACACACTACCTCCGAGCTATCATCGCAGCTCGCACGGGTGACAGCAGCACCGTAAGGAGTGCTCTCACCTCAGCAACACAGCTGGATCCTGCACTCCAGGAGCATCTGGCCAAGGACCGTGAGTTTGTGAAGTATCTCTCTAATGGGCAACTGAGATAAGAGAGGCTTCGCACTTACAGCAATAGGACTACGAGGGTGAGATCTGTGAGGGTCTCACCCTCTTTCGTTGCCGACCAGAGAGCTAGCGATCGCATAGGTGGAGAGAAATTGGTATATTTGTTTGCTAAGAAGTTTAACTACAATCCCTACTAAACATGAGACTACTACTTATCAGCAATTCAGCGTCACCCGGAGAGAAATACCTGGAGCGACCGGCAGAGCATATCGGTTCATTTCTAAGCTCAGTGAGCGAGGATATTGTATTTATCCCATTTGCGGGTGTCACCTTTTCGCATGACGAGTATGTAGAGCGAGTAAATAATGCACTCGCACACGTGGGAGTGAAGGTTAGGGGCATACACACCTACAAGCACCCTCTAAAGGCTGTCGCAGAGGCAGGTGCGATAGTGGTGGGTGGGGGTAATACCTTTCGCCTAGTGAGGATGATGCAGGAGCAAGGACTGATAGAAGCGATCCGCGAGCGGGTACGGGCGGGTGCGCCCTATGTGGGGTGGAGCGCAGGGAGCAATGTAGCATGCCCTACCATCTGCACCACCAACGATATGCCTATCCTAGAGCCAAGGAGCTTCGAGGGGCTGGGCTTGATCCCTTTTCAGATCAATCCGCACTACCTCGACACCCATCCGGAAAATCACGGAGGTGAGACACGCGAGCAGAGGATACTGGAGTACATTGCAGCCAACCCTGAGATGTACGTGGCTGGACTGAGGGAGGGGAGCCGCTTTGTGGTTGAGGACAACAAGCTGACACTGGTCGGAGAGCGGACCCTCCGGATATTCAAGCAAGGGGTGGCTCCGTACGAGCTCACGACTGAGGACGACCTATCATTCCTAATGGAGAGATAGAGCAATGGCAGGCAAGACAGAAGGACAATACGATCGCATCATCGCGGAGTGTCGCGCCCTCTATGAGGCTAAGTTTGACGACTATGGCGCCTCGTGGAGAGTGATGCGCCCTAGTGCCATCACCGATCAGATATTCATAAAGGCACAGCGCATACGTACCCTGCAGGATAAGCGTGAGACTAAGGTGGGCGAGTGTCCGAGAAACGAATTTATCGGCATTGTCAACTACGGTATCATGGGCTTGGTACAGCTGGAGGAGGGATATACAGCTGAGCCAGAGGTGGATAAGATGCTGATGATGGGCTGGTACGATAAGTTTTCCCAGCAAGCTAAGAGCTTAATGGTCAAGAAGAACCATGACTACGGCGAGGCGTGGCGGAGCATGCGTATCTCTTCGATCACTGATATCATCATGCAAAAGGTATTTCGCACCAAGCAGATAGAGGATAACAGTGGCGCCACAAAGGTGAGCGAAGGGATAGATGCTAACTATATGGATATGATCAATTATGCCATCTTCGCGCTCATCCTCATCGAGGAGGGGCACGACATGATGGTATGACACATAGATGTGATGTCGGAGCAGAGGATTAGTCGAGATCGGAGCAAGGTGCTGAGAGTCATCGTAGTGGTGGCTCAGCTACTTGTAGGTTCGCTCTTCATCTTCTCCGGTCTCACAAAAGGGATAGACCCCACCGGAACGGCAATCAAGATAGGTGACTATGCGGTCGCCTTTGGGATGCCGGTGGCAAGCGACTTCGCAATGGCGCTGGCGCTTATACTCAACCTATTTGAGGCGACACTCGGCTTTATGGTGCTCGTAGGTATGATACCGCGGGTGAGTAAGCTCCTACTCCTCGTGATCATGATACCCATGACGCTGCTGACGCTCTATGTAGCTCTCTTCAACCCGGTAGCGGATTGCGGATGCTTCGGAGATGCACTTAAGATCAGCAATGGAGCGACATTTGGTAAGAACGTAGTTCTGCTATCGCTCGCCTTTATGCTCCATAGGCACGAAGAGCTATGGTGGCGCTTACTGCCACCGGAGTACGAAGTATTTGCAGCGCTAGTATCCGGGGGAGTGGTATTTCTCTTCAATCTCTACCCACTCCGACATCTGCCAGCGATCGACTTCAGATCGTACAAAGTTGGGGCGTCGCTGTACGAACTGACCGTCGGAGGTGCGAAGGAAGGAGTGTATGACTACCAATATATCTACGAGCGAGATGGGGTAGAAAAGAGCTTTTCCATGGATGAACTCGGCGACGTAGATAGCACCTGGACCTTCGTGAGAGACGAGACAGTGGAGCTTACCCCCCCAGTGATGGCACCCGGAGCAGACTTCATCCTCACCTATGAGAGCGGAGCTAGCCCAATGCCAGAGCTCATCGACACTACCAGCGGGTACCATCTCCTTTACTTCTTAGCTGACTTGGAGCAGATGGAAGAACCCCAACTCCGGCTCGGCTTAGAGCTACAGCAGGCGACACAAGAGCCAGTTTGGCTAGTGATGAGTAGCACCTGGAGTACACTCGACACCCCACCTTACGACGAGCTGACACGGCAATACAGCGCGCGCCTCTTTCTGGACCGGTCGACAGCACTCACCGCAGTGAGGACGCAGCCGGGGCTCATGGTAGTACACGATGGAGTGATACTCCGTAAGCTCTCAGGTCGTGATCTCATGGCGCTGATACAAGGGGGAGAGACGGAGAAGATCCTATCTCCGGTCTCAAAGCAAGAGCTCAACGAGCGGCGTAAGACGGCTTTCGCACCCATCATTATCTGGAGCACCGCACTCTTGATGCTCGGGTATGGGCTCAAGAGACAACGCAAGAAACATACTTGAAAGACGCAAGAAACATATTTATTACATTCAAATTAGGCTAAAAATAAATCGAAATGAGAAAGACAATTATTGCAGGTAACTGGAAGATGAATACCACGCTCCAAGAGGGCGTACAGCTAGCTAAGGATGTTCGCGAGTCCATCGAAGGCAAAGAGCTGAAGTGTGAAGTGGTGCTGGGAGTTCCCTTCACTCACCTAGCTGCTGTGGCTGATGCCGTCATGGGCACTCCGATCAAGGTGGCAGCTGAGAACTGTGCCGACCAGGAGAAAGGTGCATACACCGGCGAGGTATCTGCCACTATGGTCGCCTCTACAGGTGCAGAGTATGTGATCCTTGGTCACAGTGAGCGTCGTCAGTATTACCATGAGACCTCTGAGATCCTTACGAAGAAGGTGGAGCTCGCACTTGCAAATGAGCTGAAGCCGATCTTCTGTATCGGTGAGGTGCTAGAGGAGCGCGAGGCTGGCAAGCACTTCGAGGTCGTAGAAAGACAAGTACGTGAGGCGCTCTTTGGGCTATCCAAGGAAGACTTCGGCAAGATCGCACTTGCTTATGAGCCAGTTTGGGCGATCGGTACCGGCAAGACCGCAACCAGCGCCGAGGCACAAGAGATCCACGAGCACATCCGAAAGGTAGTCGCTGAGAAGTACGGTGCAGAGGTGGCAGACGATCTCACCATCCTCTACGGTGGTAGCATGAATGGTGGCAACGCTGCCGACCTGCTCTCCAAGAGCGATGTCGACGGTGGTCTCATCGGTGGCGCTTCGCTATCCGCTGAGAAGTTCCTCCCTATCATCGAGGCCGTCTAAGCACCACGATGCAGGGGCAGACTAGAGCAAAAGAGCATGCATTCATGAGTGCACTCCGTGGCAAGCCCACAGAGTACACTCCTATATGGCTCATGAGGCAGGCAGGGCGCTACCTACCTGAGTACAGAGAGATACGGGCATCAGCTGGCAGTTTCATGGCCCTCGCCACAAACCCAGAGCTAGCTACAGAGGTCACACTACAGCCCATCAGGCGCTTTGACCTCGATGCTGCCATCATCTTCTCTGACATCCTCACCGTGCCTGATGCCATGGGGCTGGGTCTTCACTTCGAGCCTGGGATAGGACCACTCTTCAAGCACCCCCTACGCGAGGAGCATGACTTCAAGTCGCTAGAGGTACCCGAAGTGAGGGAGAAACTAAGCTACGTCTTCGATGCCATACGACTCACGAAGAGGGAGCTTGATGGCAAGGTACCCCTCATAGGCTTCTGCGGCAGTCCTTTTACCCTAGCTTGCTACATGATAGAGGGCGGTAGTAGCAGAGACTTCGTCCGCACCAAGCAAGTGCTCTACCAGCGTCCCGACCTACTCCACCACCTGCTCTCGCTCCTGAGCGATGCACTGGTGGCATATCTGACAGAGCAGGTACGTGCCGGCGCAGATGCACTCCAGATCTTCGATACTTGGGGCGGCACGCTCTCGACACCGAGCTTCAAGGCATTTAGCCTGCACTACACCGCAAAGATAGTCCAGGCACTTAAAGAACAGCCCGAGACGGCAGATGTACCGATCATCGGCTTCACAAAAGACGCCCCTGCTACCTGGTATCGCCTCTACGAGGAGATCGGTGTAGCAGCAATAGGAGTCGACTGGCGCCATGAGCTAAGCGAAGTAGCAGAGACCCTCGATGGGAAGTGTGCCCTACAAGGCAACCTCGACCCCCTCATCCTCCTAGGCTCCGACAAGCAGATAGAGCTGAGGACGCGCGAAATACTAGAGGAGATGTCCGACGTAGGTGCAGCTCACATCTTCAACCTAGGGCATGGGATGAATAAAAACGTAGACCCAGAGAAGGTACGACTACTCATCGACCTAGTGCACCACTACTCAGCTGAGCTGAGAGCGTAGTGCAAGATACAGGATTTGTAGAGCGCACAATTAAACCTTTGTGCCCCCTACTCGTCCAAACGAAAGTGAGGGTAGGCAAGAGCCCTTACTCGACGAGGATCCTCACAAGGATCTAAGCGTTAAAACATGGAATTTTTAATGATGAAACTGCCTCCTTGTTGCTGTGTAAGCAATGAGGAGGCATCTTTTTATGGGCTAGTTCGGAGAGCACACACTCCTCCACCCCGTCATCAACACCCAGAGATACAGATACAAAGAAACCCGCTTTAAGCCTATGATCTGACTTAAAGCGGGTATCTATAATAGTAGCCCGTAGGGGAGTCGAACCCCTCTTTCCAGAATGAAAACCTGGCGTCCTAACCGATAGACGAACGGGCCTCCTAGTTAGTCCTCTAAATCTATAGTCTAGCTACGTCGGTTTGCTTTCTGGGCTTAGACTTTCTTTATGCCTGTGTAGCCTCTGCTCTCAGGTTATTAGCGTGGTGTGCCAATGATCTCTTGAGATTCGCAGCCTTATTCTTATGAATACGACCCTTTACTGCCATGCGATCGAGGATAGAAGAGACCTTCGGGAGCTGCTTCTCTGCCTCATCGGCATCAGTCAGTGCGCGGAAGTTCTTCACCGCGTTACGCATCGTTGTCATGTAGTAACGATTGTATACGCGACGAGTCTTACTTTGCCTGATGCGCTTAAGGGCTGATTTATTATTTGCCATATAACTCAGTAATGTTCTTTACCTATTTTCTATTGTTTTTTAGTAGCCCATAGGGGAATCGAACCCCTCTTTCCAGAATGAGAATCTGGCGTCCTAGCCGATAGACGAATGGGCCTTGTAGCTACACTCTCGACCTTTCGTGAGGATTGCGAACGCAAAGGTACGAATAATTTATTGACTTCGCAAGAACTTCCGGACAAATATCCAAGAAATTATTATTCGCGCTCTAGAGTGCGCCTATGTCTCAGTGTAAGTCACCCTAGGGGTGATACGTCGTTCGGGTCCTCTCGCTTATCTGCGGATGCCCAGCTCCTGGAGGATGGCACGATACCTCTCAATGTCCTTCTTACCTAGGTAGTCTAGCATCCCACGACGCTTACCTACCAAGATCTTCAGAGCACGAGATGTATTGTAATCCTTAGGGTTCTTCTTGAGGTGCTCAGTCATGTGAGCAATGCGGTAGGTAAAGAGCGCTATCTGGCTCTCAGCCGAGCCGGTGTCGCTGCTAGACTGACCGTACTTCTCGAAGATCTCCTTCTTCTTCTCTGAATCTAAATACATGATTCTTTCGCTTGGTGATAATTAAAACTTCTTATCTGTCAACCCCATAGCTCCCCAAGAGAGCAATCGGATTTCAGACTGCAAAGGTAGCTTAATTATCGGTCATTACCAAACACCCATCATTTTCACGCTCTCCATGCTACACCCACCGCATATTCCACCCAAATAAGAAACACATCTACCTCCACATCCTCCGAGACCGGCACCTCGATAATTTTTAGTTGGGAACTTAGAGTTGTCGAAGTTCGGAACTTCGATGCACCTAAGTTGGGAACTTAGGAATTCTAAGTTCGGGTGTCAGAATGCTTGAGGTTGGGAGCTTTGATATTTTGAAGTCTGTGGTGGGAGTTGGGAGAGGTCTGACTTGTTTTTTCTATATCTCCGCTCTTATTGGGGTGTTGGCTTGCACTAGAGCAGCAACACGATGAGTATGGGTATGGGCAAGACCCCATCGACGGTAAGGAGGATGTCACCACTATAGGTGCTGCGCCTGCGGTAGACATTTTTTCCATCGTACCTATAGAGGATGTCGCCGCTATAAGTGCTTCGTCCTTGGTAGATGTTTTCTCCGTCCCAGTTGTAGAGGATGTTGCCACTGTAGTTGCTGCGTCCTTGGTATAGGTTTTTGCCGTCCCATGTGTAGAGGATCTCGCCACTGTAGTTGCTTCGACCTTTGTAGATGTACTTCCCGTCCCAGTTGAGCAGGATATTGCCACTATAGTTACTGCGCCCCTTGTAGAGGTTCTTGCCATCCCAATTGTATAGGATGTCACCACTATAGCTACTCCTTCCTTTGTAGATGTTTGTTTGTGCCATGATTGACGTGGTTAGGATGATATTGAAAAGTAATGCCGATAGTATGATTATTCTCTGTCTCATGGTGGTTGGGTTTTTGATGGTTTAGAATTGTATTGCAAATATATGAAATAGTGGCGATTATGTGTAGGGGATAATAAAATGAGAGGGGTGGCAAGCTGTTTTTGCCTGCCACCCCTCTACTCATAAGTGGTGATCGTGCGAATTGGGTCGCTTATCTATTGTTAAAGACAAAGCCGGTGCCGTCGAAGTCTAGCTCGATACGCACATCGCGCGATACCTTGCCTGAGAGGATCTCCATAGAGAGCGGATCGAGGACGCGCCTCTGTATCACGCGCTTCACGGGTCTCGCACCATACTGCGGGTCGTAGCCCTCTCTTGCGATCTCTCGGATGGCAGCATCGGTGTAGGTGAGTGCTATCTCATTGACCTCTAGCGTGCTGACCACTCGCTCTAGCTGTATGCGTACCACCTGCTCTATCTCGCTTTGGGTGAGCGGCGTAAAGACGATGGTCTCATCGATACGATTCAAGAACTCCGGGCGTATCGTCTGCTTTAGCAGATCGAGCACCTGCAGTCGGGTCTTCTCTATCACCTCCTCGGCGTTCTGCTCGTTGTAGCTGTCGAGGTTGTGGTGGATGATGTCTGAGCCCATGTTGGAGGTCATGATGATGATGGTATTCTTGAAGTTGACCGTCCGCCCCTTATTATCTGTGAGGCGTCCATCATCGAGCACCTGCAGAAGTACGTTGAATACATCGGGGTGCGCCTTCTCAATCTCGTCGAAGAGCACTACTGAGTAGGGCTTTCGCCTGATAGCCTCGGTGAGCTGTCCGCCCTCCTCATATCCGACGTATCCAGGAGGCGCTCCGACTAGGCGTGATGCGGAGTGGCGCTCTTGGTACTCACTCATGTCGATACGGGTCATCATGTTTTCGTCGTCAAAGAGGAGCTCTGCTAGCGCACGGGCTACCTCGGTCTTGCCGACACCGGTGGTACCGAGGAAGAGGAAGGAGCCTATCGGCTTTTTGCTGTCTTGTAGTCCAGCACGGCTGCGACGAACAGCGCTTGCTACAGCTCGGATCGCCTCGTCCTGACCGACCACGCGCTTGCGTAGCTCGTCTTCGAGAGAGAGTAGCTTTTGTCGCTCGCTAGCGAGCATGCGGGTGACGGGTATGCCAGTCCACTTTGAGACCACATCGGCTATGTCTTCGTCGTCGACTACCTCTTTGATGAGGGGGAGATTGCCCTGTAGCTCGTGGAGCTTCGCCTCAGCGTCGTCGATACCCTGCTGTAGCTCTTGCAGCTTACCGTATCGGATCTCCGCTACCTTGCCATAGTCGCCCTCCCGCTCTGCGCGCTCGGCTTGGAGCTTGAGCTCTTCTATCTCTCTTTTATTTGACTGTATCGCCTCGATTTGTGTCTTCTCTAGCTCCCACTGGCTGCGCATCTCCTGCTCTTGGTCGGTGAGGTTGGCGATCAGCTCATTGAGGTGCTTCACCTTCTCTTCATCGCCCTCACGCTTGATCGCCTCCCGCTCAATCTCGAGCTGGCGCTTCCTACGCATGATCTCGTCGAGGTCCTCTGGCAGAGAGTCGACCTGCATGCGAAGTCTTGCCGCAGCCTCATCCATCAGGTCGATAGCCTTATCTGGTAGGAAGCGATCTGTGATGTAGCGGTTGGAGAGACGCACTGCTGAGATGATCGCATCGTCGAGGATGCGCACCTTGTGGTGGGTCTCGTAGCGCTCTTTGAGCCCTCTCAGGATGCTGATAGTGCTCTCCTCGTCGGGCTCATCGACCATAACGACCTGAAACCGTCGCTCCAGTGCCTTGTCTTTCTCGAAGTGCTTGCGGTACTCGTCGAGCGTCGTAGCTCCGATCACGTGTATCTCGCCACGTGAGAGAGCCGGCTTTAGGATATTGGCGGCGTCCATAGCCCCTTCGCCCTTGCCAGCACCTACGAGGGTATGTATCTCGTCGATGAAGAGGATCACCTCGCCAGCTGACTGCTTTACCTCATTGACTACGCTCTTGAGCCGCTCTTCAAACTCACCCTTGTACTTCGCACCTGCAACGAGTGCGCCCATGTCGAGCGAGAAGATCTGCTTCGACCTCAGGTTGGTGGGGACGTCGCCCCGCACAATACGTCGCGCCAAGCCCTCAGCAATGGCCGTCTTACCTACGCCTGGCTCACCGATGAGGATGGGGTTGTTCTTCGTCCTGCGGCTCAGTATCTGTAGCACCCTCCTTATCTCATCGTCACGCCCAATCACGGGGTCTAGCTTGCCCTCTCGTGCCTGCTCGCAGAGATTGATAGCGTATGTCCCCAGGGCGTTGTAGGTGCTGTCGGCATTGGGTGAGTCCGCCTTTGCTCCATTTCTTAGTTCCATTATTGCTTGCTTTAATTGATGGGTAGAGACCCCTTCGTTCTTCAATAGTTGTGAGGCGCTGCTCTCAACCTCGAGGAGCGCCATAAGTAGGTGCTCGACAGCGACATACTGGTCTTGCATCTCGCTGGATATCGCCTCGGCACGGGCTAAGACCCGAGAGAGGTCGTTGGAGAGGTAGGGCTGACCTCCGTCAACACGTGGAAGACGCGCAATGCCCTCCTTCGTCTCGCGTGTGAGCCGAGTCAGGTCTGCACCAGCGCGTGGTAGCACGTACTGGGTCACGTTGTTGCCCTCTCCGAGGAGCGCGGCTAGCAGGTGCAGTGGCTCTATGGCCTGCTGACCACTTGCCTGAGCTGCCTGGATGGCTGCTTGGATAGTCTCTTGAGACTTAGTTGTGTACTTATCTATATTCATAATTGTTGTATATCACCTTTCTCCTTTTTACATAAGAAGATGCAAAGCCCTTGCCAAGGCTCCGGTGTGGCAGACTTGGTGTCAAAGTGTAAAGGGATGGCAGGATAAAGTGTAAAGGATAGGTGTTTCCCGAACCTAATGTCAGACCTCAGATGTCATGCAGTGCCAATACAGACGGCCGCGATATGCCATTGCAGGCTGATGCGATATACAAAGACAGATGGGTGCGATATACAAGAAGGAGCGTGCCCATCATGACCCTCGTCTCGATGGCACACGCTCCTAGAGCGAAGGGAGGACCCGGTGGCACTCTTTCGTTACTTACGGGCAAGAGCAAAGAGAAGCCCCATGTGGCGTCGCGGTCCTTCGCAATGTTCATGCATCCGGTCTCGTAGCTCCTTCTCGGAGACACAAGCGACCTACAACTTGAAAACGTTTACCACTGTGGGAGTCTCTACGGTCTACGTCGTCAAAAATCAACGAAAGGGAAAACTTGATCTTTGGACAAAGATTCCATTAAGTGGCACCTCTCTAACCCTCGAGAGAGATACAAAATGCACGGACGGCAGGTCTTCTGACTTACCTCTCACTCCTTCGGCACCTTCCCACGGATCGACGATCCACAGTGGTCTTATGAGGGTCTTGCGACTCCTAGTCCGAAGTGTGTCTCTAGTGAGGCTCACAGCAGCGGGACTGTACGAGACTTGCACTCGTTTCCCTATTATCCCACGACGATGAACATCGGTCGTGAGAACCGTCAATGCAAATGTACACAAAAATCCGCTTCTACTCCAAACAAATCCGAGACCGTAGCACTACTCCCGCACGCGTCACTCCACAACTACCGGTATGTAGATATTGAGGTCGAAGCCCATTTGTAGCTTCTCCTGCGGACGCTCATGCCATACCCCAAAGGTGCCATCCTTGAGTCTCTTGTCTCCGCTGAGGTCATGCAGCATGCTGATCCACAGGGTAAATGACTTCTCCTCCGTGGGTAGAAAGGTCACCATGCCCTTAAGGCCGATCGGGTTTTTATCGCCCACGAGCTTCGCTCCCTCCTTCACCTCTTTGTCCCAAGGGTCAGTGTCGGCGTAGCGATACTTCATGCGATCGAGGATCTTGACCCCTTTCTCCTTAGCCGTAAAGAAGTGCTGGTGTATCTTATCCTCGCCATGTGTGGCAAACTCCCCTGTGATCTCGTCACCATCCTTAGCGAAGTAGCGGAGTCGCATCTGGTACTCTACGCCAGCCTTGACTCTGAGCTCCTTGCTCTCCCAGTCCTTGTCTTGCGTGATCTCGAGCTTGATGTCGGGCTCACCCTCAGTCTGTAGTGTGACTGTCATGGAGTAGGGCTCGTCGTGGTGTTTGTGCTTAGTCTCATCGTGTGGGTCCTTAGGCTTGAGGGCATTGCCACCGCATGCCGAGAGTGCTAGCATTAGTACTGCTGTTGCGATTGATGTGATATAAAACTTCCTTTTCATTGTTGTCTGAAATCCAATTAGTTGATTAAAAATGATACTTAACTGTGAGTCGCACATCTCTACCAGCGCTGTGTGAGTAGTAGCGAGCGCGATTGGTGTATTCCTTGTACTCCCTATTGAGGAGGTTGTGAATGGCTATATGAAGCGAAAGAGTTCGATGCCCCGTGAGCTGAAACCGAGTACTGCCCTCTACGCCTTGGAGCTGATACGCAGGTGGAGCGGAGTCTACGAGGTCTGTCTCTGGGTCAAAACGCTTCTGCTCTGCCACGTAGTCATGCCGGAGTGCCACCGAAGTCTCCTCCCAAAAGGGAAGTGACACTCGGAGCGACTGGCTGAAGTGAAAAGGCGGGATGAAAGGTAAGTAGCGCCCAGTTGCCTGCTCAGCCGCCCACAGCATACCGCTCTGCGCCTTGTACTCGAGCCACCGCCTCGGGCGCCATGTCACCTCGGCATCCATTCCATGGAGTGTCGCAGGCACCTGCTTGTACTGAAAGAGCGGATACGCCCCCGACACCACTGTCTTGTACTGCCCTGTCGGCTCCTGGTAGATATAGTTGGCAATCCATTGCAAGTAGCCCTCTAGGCTCACCGTCAGCTCCTCACTCGAGTAGGTCGCAGAGGTGATCCACTTCGTCGCACGCTCCGAGCCAAACTCCTCATCACCCCTAAGGTAGATCCCCGCGGCATGGTCTACCCCCTCGCTGTAAAGCTCTGATACGTGCGGTGCACGCCATGCGGTGCCCAGCTGACTCTTGATCTGCAGGGCATCGAGGGGCTGGAAATACCCACCCAAGGTGTAAGTGATATTGGAGAGCCTACGATCTCCGCCGTAGCTATTGCTGTACATATCTATACCGGAGGCATTGAGGTAAAGGTGATCCAGGCGCACTCCCGCCTCCATGCCCCACCGCTCACGGTGGTACTTCTGAATCATGAAGAGCCCTGCCGATGCCTGCACATAGTTGGGGATCATAGGCACCACACCGGTCCCCGCCTCGTTATAGTTATTAGTGTAACTACCGTGGAGCCCTACCTGGCTGTCCCAGTCTTTGCCCAGCCTGCCCTCCCATCCTAGGTTGCCCTGAAGGTTATCCAGAGTCAAACTAAGATTGGGCATGTGACTGCGGTTGGCGCGTCTTATCTGAAACTCCTTTCGCTGGTCATGCTGGTAGGCTACCTGTAGAGAGAGCCGGTGGTGGGTGTTAAGGTCGTAGAGGGCCTTAAGCCGCACCAAGTGGTGCACCACCTGGTGGTAAGGATAGTCGATATGGCGGGAAAAGGGATCTACATCTATAGGGCGCCCCAGCTCAAGTCTCTCTTGAAGCAGCCCCTCATTGCCCAATTGCGCCCCTCTAAAGACGCCCGACTTATTATGCACCAGGCTGTAATACAGGTCGCTACTATATTTATCCCCTCTATTACCTATAGCGAGGGAGAGATTGGTCTGCCGTTCTCCCGTGTTATTGAGGAGATAACGGGCAGTCGCATGATCGCCAGCAGAGAGTCCGCTCCACTGAGCCCGCCACGCCCAAGTACCGCTCTTGCCGATCCCGCCCTCCAGCAGTCCGCCCATGGCTCCGGCTCTGCCGTTGCTCGCATAAAGTGCCGTGAGACTACCGCTCACAGGACCCTCCTCATAGGGGAGAGGGGGTTGCTCCACCACAATTGCTCCGCCCAGTGCATCCGCACCATAGCGTACCGCCTCGGCACCCTTCAGTACCGAGACAGCCCCCGCCGCCGACAGATCGATCTCAGGTGCATGATCGTGCCCCCACTGCTGCCCCTCCTGCCGGATGCCATTATTGATGATCAGAATACGATGCCCGTGCAAGCCGTGGATCACTGGACGCCCACCAGACGTGCCATTAGAGAGCAAAGTCACCCCCTTGACCTCAGCAAGACTCTCCCCTAGGCTACTGCCCAGACTTAGCTGCAGGGCATCGCTACTCAGCATCTCGCCCACGGTGGAGCGGGTGTAAATGGGAGCCTGTTGCTCCACTACCAGCTCGCTAAGTGCCTCGCTGCTAAAGCGTAGGTTAATAACAGCAGGCTCCATTGCCCCCAGTTCAGCCACGGTGAAGGTCTGAGGTACGTACCCCACAAAGGTAAAGGTAAGTGCCAACTCCTCCGCCAGCTCAGGAGGGATCCTATAGTACCCCTCCGCATCGGTGTGCCCGTGGTAGCCCTCACCGAGTACGTGCACCGCTACCATCGGAGTGCCCATCTCGGCATCAATCACCTGCACCATCCTCACCTCCTGCCCCCATGCGACTACCGAGAGCAGTAGATAGCAGGGCAGGAAGAGGAGCATGCTCCATCTTCTATTCTTATATTTCATTGATTTCTCTTTCCTAATTTACCCAATGTCATCGCCCTATGCGACGACATAGAAGCATACGAGCTACAACCATGGTTGTAGGCAGTCACCTCCGGATTGTTCCAGAGAGCGTATTAGCAGTAAACTAGGTGAGGGGGTGCACGAAGTGCGGGAAGTCGTGTAGTGGAGGAGTCAAAGACCCTAACTTCATCCACGTGGAGCTGAGCATTGCAGAAGCATGGCTCAGCAAAGAGAGGTGCCACATCGGCAGCCTCAAAGGAGTGCGAAGTATACTCGTGAAGGATACAAAGCTCGTGATCGACTACTACAGCGTCATCGCCAGACTCCAGGCTAAGGATGTGGTGCAAGTGATGCGAGGAGAGCGTGTGAGCACCCACCGCAACACCCTGACCCAGCAATAGGACCAGCAGTAATAAAGCCTTCCATCTTACAAGTCTATCTCGCATAACTATGCAAACCTAAATAAAAAAATCTAGACTATCATCTCATCATATCCTAATGCCAGCACTCAAAAAGTTATAAAGTGTTAGGGCGTAGCCCTCAGCTCCGCTCCCTCGAAAAGCGGTATTGCATAGAGCCTTTCCCCTTCTACCAAAGTAGTGAAGTTGCACGATCCGAAGCTAAGCAAATCCGACACCCGAACTTAAAAAATCTAAGTTGGGAACTTCGATACATCTAAGTTCCGAACTTCG
>JAUNLH010000019.1 GCA_030532365.1 Porphyromonas sp. | reverse complement strand
TAGATTTTTTAAGTTCGGGTCTCACTTTATCCTCACTTCACAACCCGCATCAATAGAGCACTGCATAGAGGAGTGCTCTATCAAGCAGTTCCGCCTACTTTTTCAGCGTGTCCTGAATGTTTTCTAATACTATTTCTATTCCGATAGTTTGGTAGTTAAAATCTTTAAAGTTAAAACTTAGCATCCCTTTTCATATTGGTTTGGGACTTATGTCAAAAAGAATAAAATATTCAAATATATATGTTATGTTTGCGGGAGTGTTAGCAACTCGAAGAGAAAAGATTGATTTATTAACAGTCATGATTGAGATATGAGTACATCATTAAAAAGAGTTCGGCTGTATCCGATGCTCCATCTATTTATACTGATGGTGGCGATCGGGTTGCCGACAACTATGTGGGCGCAAGATGGACAATCCGAGCGCAGAGTGAGCGGCGTCCTTAGAGACGAAGCGGGACTTGCTATACCAGGTGCTTCCGTATTTGCTCCTGCTTCATCTAGAGGCACAGCCACCTCGGTGGATGGTACATTTTCCCTAAGTGTACCTGCTACTGAAAAGAAGCTGGTCATCACCTTTATAGGTATGAAGACTGAAGAGGTAACTCTCGTCAGTGGTAAGAATTATTATGAGATCACCCTAAGAGACGATGTTGAGGCTTTGGACGAAGTGGTCGTTACGGGCTACCAGACCATCTCGAAAGAGCGGACCACAGGCTCCTTCGTCATCATCACTCAGGATGACATCAAGAAGAAGCTTGACCCTAATATCCTACAACGCTTGGAGGGTACGATCGCGGGTGTGAGTGGGCGCTCATACGACAATATGACTGTTCGTGGTGTCGCTACGCTGATGGGTAATAGCAGACCTCTCCTTGTCGTCGATGGCATGCCACTAGAGGGTGAGCTCTCGCTTATCAATCCCGCAACCATCGAGAGCATCACAGTGCTAAAGGATGCTGCCGCTGCCTCTATCTACGGAGCTCGTGCAGCAAATGGTGTAATCGTGATCAGCACGGTGAAGGGTAGTAGTGATAGCCGCTTTAGCGCATCTTATGATGGTAGTATCCTATTGACTTCAAAGCCATCTTTTGACCACCTACATAGGATGTCCTCTAGGGACTTGGTGGATATGTCTATGGAGATTGTTGAGCGTACCCTACCTTCGAGCCTGACTTGGAGCGCTATCGAGTCATATAAGACCCGCTTCAGCTACCCGATAGAGCTGTATACCAAGCACAACGAGGGCTTGCTTACGGATGCACAGTTTGAGGCTGAGCTTGAGAGGATACGCAATACAGAGAACTCCGAGCAGATACGCGACGAGCTCCTCCGTGTGGGAGCACTTAACGTGCACAACCTAACACTCATGAAGGGCGGTGACAAGAGCAACTATGTCGCTACTATTAACTACAGAGGTGATAGACCCACAAGCGTCTTGCGTAAGAGCGATGAGCTAGGTTACACTCTTCGTAACCTTACTACATTTTCAGACCGTCTCTCTGCCGACATTAGTGTCTCTGGTAGCTACGGATCTACCTATGCTGATCAAGGCTCTCTTGACGCTTTGGGGCTCCTTTACCAGTATCCTTCTTACGTTTCACTTGTAGATGAGAATGGTGAGTACCTCGCACTGCCCAATATCCGGAGTGACTTCTCACTCAACCAGCTCCTAGAGCGTGGGCTAGAGGATGAGACATACAACCCACTGCGGGATAGGAGCGAGGAGTGGAATAGGTCGAAGTACAACTACACAAGGATCAATAGTCAACTCAACTATAACATCCTCCCAGAGCTGAGGCTGACGGGGTCGTTCCAGGTCGAGACTAGTACTTCGTACAGCAAGAGCTTCATGTCTCCAAAGTCTTATACCGTACGCCAGATGCGTAATGATGCGACAATCAATGAAAATGGAGAGTATGTCTCCCTTATCCCAAAGGGTGGGCAGCTGAGCGAGCGGCGCTCCTCCTCTACAAGCTACACTGGACGTCTGCAGATGTACTATGACGCTATGTTTGATAACGATCATAGACTCACAGCACTAGGAGGTGCGGAGATTAGGCGCATCCATGGTACAGCCACAGGGTCGTACCTCATGGGATACGATGATATATCACTTGGGTCTGTGCCCTACGATGCACACCGACTTTCAAATCTCCGTGGTACCCAGTCTATGGCTGGCTACTTTACCTTTAACGATGCGTCGCAGAACTATGTAAGAGACAATGACGATCGCTTCGTATCGTTTTATTCTAACTTTGCTTACGAGTACCTAGGTAGGTATAATCTGACTGGAAGTATTCGTATCGACCAGTCTAACCTCTTCGGAGTTGATCCAAAGGTACAATACAGACCTCTCTGGTCTCTAGGTGGTAGCTGGGCTATGCACCAGGAGGACTTCATGAGCTCTGTCGACTGGCTCAATCGTCTGGTCGTGAGGCTAACTTACGGTATAGGTGGTAACATCCCAAAGGTGGGTGGCCCATATATGATCGTGAAGACAGGTCAGTTCAACAATAAGGCTAACGTGACTGGAAGCACCATTACAACGCCACCCAACCGGTCGCTGACATGGGAGCGCACAGCTACCACCAACCTGGGCTTGGACTACTCCGTGCTGGGTAATCGTATCAGCGGCTCCTTTGAGTTTTACAACCGACACACCAGTAACCTGCTGGGTTATAGGCAGTCTGACCCAACCATAGGATGGGCTAACCTCTTGATGAACTACGGAACAATGCTCAACCGAGGATTCGAGATGACACTCCGTACGGTGAATGTCAAGAGTGCCGGATTCCGCTGGAGCACTGACTTTGTGTACAGCTATAACCACAACAAGATATTGGATATCGACGAGCGCGTCGTTACAGTAGACCAGTACATCAATAATGGTGTACAGACCTCTGGAAAGCCAACAAACAGTTTGTACAGCTTCGAGTGGGCAGGTCTCTATGATGTGGACGAAGATGGCAACCGCATAGAGCTTGGTGAGCCGCACATCTATGTCACTGACCGCGATGGTAACCGTAAGGTGGGCACAAGTACGAATAATATGGACGACTTGACTTGGGAGGGAACGATGACTCCGAAGTGGTCTGGCGGTCTCACCAATACACTTGAGTACAAGGGGTTATCGCTCTCATGTACATTTGTCTTCTATGGCGGACATAAGTTACGTGACGTTGTGGCACCGTACATGCAGGACTTCACCTTCCTTTCTACCGGACTTAACGTAGATCGTTCCATCGCCAATGCTTGGAAGAAGGAGGGAGATGAGCTACTCCCGGGTACCACTCCTAAGCTCACCAGCCAGTATATCTTTGATGAGCATGTTCGCTCCTGGTATGGCGCTAATATCCATGTCATCCCTGGTGATTACCTGCGCATGAGGAACCTTGTGCTCGCATATAGCCTGCCCGAATCATTCAAGAGCGCGATGAACGTCACTGACTGTACTCTACGCTTCCAGGCGGACAACCTCTTCTATATAGCCCGCAATAATAGTGACCTAGATCCGGAGGCATATAGTTTTGGATTCGGTAAGCCGTCTCGTTTGTTATCCCAGCCTAGAACGTTCACCTTTGGCCTTTCGCTCACCTTTTAATCCTAGTAAAGAATTATGACTATTCGGAAATATACATTACTGACTGTGTTACTGGTGATGTTGTCAGGCTGTAAGGGCTTCTTAGGCAACGTCCCAAAGGGGTATCAGATACCTCAGAAGGTCGAAGAGTTTGACCTCTTGCTCAACGGAGAGGATCTGCTCACCTATGGTGCTTCGTTCCTAGACCTCATGGTTGACCAAGCACATATCCCAGGGAGCTTGCCCCCCGAGTATATGCAGATCAACCTCACATACGGTATGAGTGAGTCATGGAGACGGATGTACTTGTACGACGACTATTTCTACGAGCCAAATAAGGATGATCAGATCTACGTCAATGGCTACAAGCGAATCTTTATCTACAATGCCATCATCGAGGGGTTGAAAGATGCCACTGGTGATGATAAGGAGAGGAGTAGGGTACGTGCCGAGGCGCTGGCTGGTAGAGCCTTTGAATACCTCATGCTGGTTACGGTTTACGCTCCACCTTATGACAAGGAAAGGGCTTCTCAAGCTCTGGCTGTGCCTCTTAACCTGTCGGATGACATCAATAAGCAAGACCTACCTATCGCGACACAGCAAGAGGTGTGGGATCAGATCTTTAGTGACCTCGACGAGGCGCTACCAGCCCTGCCGGAGAAGCCAACCACCAATGCTTACCGTATGTCACGTACAGCTGGCTATGCGTTGTATGCCCGTGCTGCGTTCCTCACACATCAGTATGATCTAGCACTAGAGTATGCTAAGAAGGCGCTGCAAGGTAACGATGCACTCCTAGACATGAAGCCACTGACGCTCAACGTAAACGAATGGGCAGCTGGAGAGCGAAACAACTATCCGGAGGCGCTGACCAATCCTGAGAGCATCTATATACGCCACTTCCTGCCATATATTGGTCTAAGTGAGTATCTGCTCGTAGGGCAGCGAGCCTTAGCTCTCTATGGAGATGAGCCCGAAAAGGATATGCGCTATTTCCTCTTCATAACCGATATCCCCGGTGGCACCCCTGAGGCCAACCCTGAGGGAGAGTTCACATGGAATCCCGCAGTAGAGTTCAACATTGGTCTCAGTACCCCCGAGATGTACCTCATCGCAGCTGAGTGCGAGGCTCGAAAGGGTATGATCGCTGAGCCTCTTGCTAGGCTAAATGCGCTCCGTGCACAGAGGATCCATGACTACACTCCTCTCAATATCAGTGATAAGAAAGAGCTGATCTCGACGATCATTGCTGAGCGAGAGAGAGAGTATCTACTACGCGGTTATTACCGCTATATGGATCTTAAGCGACTTGCTACGGACAGTGAGTTTGCCGTTACCGTCACTCACTACGACGTAGATGGTAAGGCGGTCGTTGCCGATCCGAAGTCACCAGACTATCTCAAGCACCCACTGCCCTACATTGTACTCGAGGGCAGAGGTGAGTAAAGAGATACATTCATAGGAAAAGAGGGGTTGTACCTACTGGGTGCAACCCCTCTTTTGATCTATCTTGTGATATTGCTGCGAAATTGTCAATTATTTTGTTACCTTTGCCAAACTAAAATACTACGAATCCTTAGCTCAGCTGGTTTAGAGCGCCACCCTGACACGGTGGAGGTCGGCAGTTCGAATCTGCCAGGGTTCACAAATCTCACACTGCGAGGTGATGGTATAAAAAGAGAGGAGCGGTAGATGATCATCTACCGCTCCTCTCTTCTTCGTTCATAGCTACTAGTCATAGCAGCTATGGTATCTCAGCTTTTAGTCCTCTACGTAAACAGCGATCTGCCCTCTGTAGTATCCACACTCGCTACATACGGTGTGATACACGTGCCATGCGCCACAGTTGGGGCACTTAGCTAGAGTTGGAGCATTAAGTACATCGTGTGTTCTGCGCTTCCTAGTTCTTGTCTTGGACTGTCGTCTTTTGGGAGTTGCCATTTCTCTAATTACTAAATATATTTGATTATAAATTCTTCTTCGACTTCTTCTCGCTCTTTGCTAGCCTATCTCTCAGATCCGCAAGCTGAGGATCTATCTCTACCACCTCGCTCTGCTCCTCATCGGGTAGCTGATCTACAAGATACTTGGTCATCTCAGGGTCACAGTCCTCTATGTCGTGCATCATCTGTAGAGGCAGGTGCACCACTACCAGCTCATAAAATATAAAGCTAAAGTCGTACACCGGATCCTGCTCGTCTAGGATGAGGTGCTCATCGTCCTCGTCATCGGTCTCTGCTCCTAGCGACACCCTCATGCTATCTTCAAAGCTGATAGGCACCTCTAGGGGCAATAGACAGCGATCGCAAGGTACGGTCACCACTCCCTGATAGCTTAGGGTGAGATCAAAGATGCGATCGGGCTGTGTCGTGATGGTCACTTCGAGCTCCACGTCACCGCCCATGATCTGCTCCTGCTCTTGGCTCTGCCAAAAGCGGTCATCAAGATGGTAGGTGTGCACCTCGCCCTCTCGAGCTAGATGCGTAAAGTCTAGTATGTAGCTCTCTCTATTTGCCATAACTTACCCGATTATATCGTGCAAACTTACCAAAAATAAGTGAGAGAGCAACATTTAGTTGCGGTTTATCCTTGCAAATTCTTTGCCCTGATCTAGCGAGAGGGGGCGTTGGCTATCACTGCTGAGTTGTTATGATGAGTGCTAGGGACGGATCGCATAGGGCTGATGTGGGGAGAGGGTGATTTGGGAGAAAAATATGCCCACTCGGCACAAGCTACTCCACATTTGTATAAATGCTACATCCGAATGTCCCCAAAAATTAACATCCGAACTTCGGAAAATCTTAGTTCCGAACTTCGACTCGCCTAAGTTCCCAACTTCGGCATCTCTAAGTTCCCAACTTAAATTTTCTGAGTTCGGAGGTCAATCTTCTTTACGTTCAGTAGTCGCACCAGTAGAGGCTCCTTAATGGGGTGGTGTTTTCTCCTCATGGTGACTCCTTGGGATACCGATGGGCGGTGTATTTTGATAGTATTTTTTCATCCTTTCCTCCGCTCAATATTTCATCTTATATGGGCTATAAAGCGCGATGGAATTGGTAAATTTGTAGATGTTATGAAGTGAAAATGTCTAACTTATATTTGAAACCATGAGGAGCTTTGCATCTGATAACAACTCTACTGTGCATCCCAAGGTAATGGATGCGATCGTCAATGTCAATGAAGGTCACGTGATAGCCTACGGGGGTGATAGTGACGAGTGGCCCGACTGGACTACCAGAAATGCAACCAAAATGGTGGAGCAGCTCTTTGCCCGTAAGTCGGTGGCTCTCTTTACCTTTAATGGCACTGGGAGCAATACGATGGCGCTCCAGCTCCTTACCCGACCCTATCATATCATCTTTACTGCTACCACTGGGCATATCGCGGTAGACGAGTGTGGCGCCCCTGCCAAGGCTACCGGATGTACGATACGTGAGATCCCGACCCCTGATGGTAAGCTAACTCCGGAGCTGTTGCAGTCACACATGAAAAACTTTGGCGTGGAGCATCACTCTCAGCCGGGTGCCATCTATGTGAGTCAGTGTACCGAGCTGGGTACCATATATACTCCGGAGGAGCTGACGGCGCTGTGCGACTTTGCCCACAAGTATGGTATGAAGGTGCATCTCGATGGTGCCCGTATCGCAAATGCCGCAGTGGCTCTCGGGAAGTCTATCGATGAGGTCTCTGGTGCTTGTGGTGTGGATACCATGGTGCTGGGTGGTACGAAAAATGGTCTGATGGGTGCGGAGTGTGTGGTGGTCTTTGACCCATCTCTAGAGATGGAGGCGCGGTACGCACGCAAGCAGGCATGCCAGTTGGCGAGTAAGATGCGGTACCTCTCTGCCCAGTTTGAGGCTTATCTGGAGGGTGACCTTTGGCACAAGTGTGCTTTGCACGCCAATGAGATGGCGAAAATACTTGCCAACGAACTCAGCAAGAAGCCCTATGTGCACTTTACTCAAAAGGTGGAGAGCAATCAGCTCTTCCTTACACTGCCTAAGGAGGTGAGTCAGGAGCTGAATAAGCACTTTTACTTCTACTATTGGAACGAGGACGCAGGTGAGATCCGGCTTGTGACTTCACACGACACAACCGAGGAGGATATAGCACAGCTGATCAATTGCCTGCCATGAGGCATAAGTACTTGCCCTAGATGTCTTCTGGCATCGTTGGGGCTCCTTTTATCTCTGACCCTCATCAGCGGTGAGGATAGCTAGTGGTGTGAGGCTCTCCCTGATTCAGAGAGCCTGTGACCTACATTGGTGCGCTGGAGCGTGCAGGTTGATATGAGCCAGCATTTTAGTTACTTTTGCAGGTAGAATAGTAGCGTCTCAGTAGGGCGCATCATAAGTATACATCAGAAGAATGAGCGAGAAGAAAGGTTTTGAGAGGACGCTGGTGACGGCAGCTTTGCCCTATGCTAATGGTCCGGTACATATAGGTCACCTGGCAGGGGTCTACGTGCCCTCGGATATCTATGTGCGGTATCTGCGTCTGTCGGGGCAGGAGTGTCTCTATATATGTGGGTCGGATGAGCATGGTGTGGCGATTACCCTAAGGGCTAAGAAAGATGGGGTGACGCCTAAGGATGTGGTGGATCGCTACCATCAGCTGATCAAGGAGTCGTTTGAGGAGTTTGGCATCTCTTTTGACATCTACTCTCGTACCACTTCGCCGACGCATGGGGAGCTAGCTCAGCAGATCTTTCGTAAGCTATACGACGAGGGGAAGTTTGTCGAAAAGGAGAGCGAGCAGTACTACGACGAGGAGGCAGGGCAGTTCTTGGCTGACCGCTATATAGTCGGTACTTGTCCGCACTGTGGCTATGACAACGCCTATGGCGATCAGTGTGAGCACTGTGGTACGTCGCTCAACCCTACTGACCTGATCAATCCTCGCTCCGCTATCACAGGTGCGGAGCCGGTGATTAAGAAGACTAAGCACTGGTACCTACCACTTGACCAGTATGAGACATGGCTACGTGAGTGGATCTTGGAGGGGCATAAGGAGTGGCGACCTAACGTCTATGGTCAGTGTAAGAGCTGGATAGACATGGGGCTACAGCCGAGGGCGGTGAGCCGTGACCTCGACTGGGGTATACCGGTACCTGTGGAGGGAGCTGAGGGTAAGGTGCTCTATGTCTGGTTTGATGCTCCAATCGGCTATATCTCAAATACTAAGGAGCTGCGACCCGATGATTGGGAAGTGTGGTGGAAGGATGAGCAGACCAAGCTGGTTCATTTCATCGGTAAGGACAATATCGTCTTTCACTGTATCATCTTCCCATCGATACTAAAGGCTGAGGGCTCCTATATACTTCCGGATAATGTCCCCTCCAATGAGTTTTTGAACCTTGAGGGAGATAAGATCTCAACTAGTCGCAACTGGGCAGTATGGCTGCACGAGTATTTGCAGGACTTCCCTGGCAAGCAAGATGTACTGCGGTATGTACTGACGGCAAATGCCCCTGAGACCAAGGATAACGACTTCACCTGGAGTGACTTCCAAGCAAGAAACAATAATGAGCTAGTGGCAGTGCTGGGTAACTTTGTGAATAGAGCCCTAGTACTGACGCACAAGTACTTCGATGGCAAGGTGCCGGAGAGGGGAGTGCTTACGGACTTTGATAGGGAGGTGCTGGGCGACATGGCTCAGATCCGCGAGCGTGTGACGAAGTTACTCGAGGAGTACCATATCAGGGACGCTCAGCGTGAGGCGATGGGTCTTGCAAGGCTGGGAAATAAGTACTTAGCCGACACTGAGCCGTGGAAGCTGGCGAAGAGCGATATGGAGCGGGTGGGGACGATCCTCAATATCGCCCTCCAGATCACTGCCAACTTGAGCATTCTCATGGAGCCATTTGTGCCTTTCTCTATGCGGAAGTTGCGTGAGATGTTGGCGATAGATGGGCGAGAGATCTCTTGGCAACTCATTGGTAGCGATGACCTCATGGCAGTGGGGCATGAGACGCATAAGCCCTCCCTGCTCTTTGAGAAGATTGAGGATCAGGAGATAGAGCAACAGCTAGAGAAGCTCCAAGCTACACGAAAGGCAAATGAGGAGGCGGCTCCAGCAAAGCTGGTACCCATCAAGGATGAGATTGTATTTGATGACTTTACGAAGCTCGACCTGCGTGTCGGCACAGTGGTAAAGTGTCAGAGGGTGCCTAAGACCGATAAGTTGTTGCAATTCACAATTGACGATGGTTTTGGTGAGCGGACGATTTTGTCTGGCATTGCTGAGCACTATTCCGACCCTGCGGTACTAGAGGGTAAGCAGGTCTGTTTCATCGCCAACCTAGCTCCCCGCAAGATGAGAGGTATCATGAGCGAGGGGATGCTCCTCTCTGTAGAGGATGCCAAGGATGGTAGCCTATCGCTCATCACGACAAGTAAGCCTGCCACACCGGGAAGTCAGGTGTTATGATGCAAAATCTCGGCAGGACAGCTCTTCTCCTATCCGGTGGGGTGGATAGCTCTGTGGCGCTTCAACTGCTTGTGGAGCAGGGAGTTCGCCCAGATCTCTATTACATACAGATAGGTGCCGATGAGGAGGGCTTTCAGGGCTGCTCTGCGGAGGAAGACCTGGAGATGTGCCGATGGTTGGCTCGTCATTACGACCTGCGTCTCTTTACCAGTAACCTACATCAGGAGTATTGGGACTACGTAGTGGGGTACATCATAGATACAGTGCGTGAGGGCCGGACACCGCACCCCGATATGATGTGCAACCGGATCATAAAGTTTGGCTACTTCGATGATCGCTGGGGAGCGTCTTACGACACAATTGCGACTGGGCACTATGCGGATAAGCGCATCATTGAGGGCAAGCATTACCTCGCTACCGCTAAAGATCCGGTCAAAGATCAGACCGACTTCCTTGCTCAGATCACCTATCCGCAGTTGGTGAAAGCCCATTTCCCGCTTGGTAAGTATACGAAGGATGAAGTGCGTGAGATAGCAGAGACGCACCACCTAATTACATCTCGTCGTAAGGATAGTCAAGGGATCTGCTTCCTCGGGAAGGTGAATTACAATGACTTCCTTGAGAAGTATCTTGGCACGAAGCCCGGAGAGATCATAGACCAAGAGACCGGTCTTGTGCTTGGCGAACATCAGGGCTACTGGTTTCATACCATCGGACAGCGCAAAGGGCTAGGACTGGGTGGCGGACCTTGGTATGTTGTGGGTAAAGATGTGTCTGAGAATAAGATCTACGTGAGTCGTGGCTTCGATACTGAGGCTCAGTATGGTGACCTCATCGGGCTAGCGGAGCTCAATTTCATCAGTGGCGATCCTATGCCTGAGCTGTCAGAGAGTATGGAGGTGACCTTCAAGATACGTCATACTCCCGACTTCACGAGAGGGGTCCTCGAGCGACGCGAAGATGGTAGCTACCTGTTGACTTCTACCGAAATGATGCAAGGGATAGCTCCCGGTCAATACTGCACCTTGTATGATAGTGACCATCACCTCTGTTTCGGTAGCGGGCTTATCGTTAGTGGAGCTCGGAAGAGTTTATAATGTTTTATAAATTGCATAAAAACTGGTACCTTAGCGAATAAATTTAAGTAGCTAGCGAAGAGCCAGACCTACTGTGAAATAGTCAACTCATAGAAGATAAAGAAGTATATCATGGGCAAAGGAACTATCAAAACCCTCCTCATAGCCACAACTATAGCCGTAGCTGCTATGCTCACGTCATGCGGTGGCACCAAAGCTAAGACCGTAGCTGAGCAGGCAGTAAATATACAGATCGAGGCGGTTAAGGCGTATCCAGATGGCAATCTGAATACCCTTTACCTCCTGCTGAGCTCCGAGGATAGGGATGTCGTGACACCGGAGAACTTCCAGAAGTTTTACAAGCTACCTGCTATGTTAGAGGAGATCTTTGCTCTAATTCCGGAGTCAAGACAAGTGTTCAAAGCTTCGGACTTCCAGGAGGTTGTGACCGAAAATCGCGCGGAGGTAATGTTCTCCATGCAGATGCCTAACCCCGATGTGATAGGGCAGGGAGTACTATCAATGAGTGATCTCCTCCTCATCTCGGGGAAGCGCATCAAGAGCCTTTCCGATCTTCCAGAGTCAGTGATCGAGAAGGTGAGAGCGGATATTGCGAAAAATGGAGTTCCCACCAAAAAGGTGCCTCAAACCGTAACCATGGTAAAAGAGGATGGGGAGTGGAGACTCTACCTCAACCTGAAGGAAAACCTTGGAGAGGGTGCTATCCCAACTCCCTTTGATATAGAAAAGAAATAAGCCAGTCGCTGGCAGTCACTTATATTGTTATAAATTATGGCAGTTGAAACACCAGAAATCAAGCCCTATGTCCTAGGAGTGGATATAGGTGGTACAAACACAGTATTTGGCATTGTAGATGCCAGAGGAAATCTTATAGGCTCTAGCTCGATCAAGACGACCACACATCCTAAGATAGAGGATTATGTCAAGGAACTCTCTGATGCTATCAGAGCTCTTGTCGAGGAGGAGGTAGGGATGTCTAAGATCCATGGCATTGGCGTTGGTGCACCTAACGGCAACCACTTCACTGGCTCTATAGATTTTGCTCCCAACCTTCCATGGCAAGGCAAGATCCCCCTGGCATACATGCTGTCTCAGGCCATAGATAATATCCCTGTAGCACTTACCAATGATGCCAATGCGGCTGCTATCGGAGAGATGACATACGGCGCTGCACGTGGTTTGAAAGACTTTATCGAGATCACACTAGGTACCGGCTTAGGTAGCGGTATTGTCGTAGGCGGCAAGCTCGTCTATGGCCATGATGGCTTTGCTGGAGAGATAGGTCACACGATCATACGACGCAATGGCCGTGTATGTGGTTGCGGTAGAAAGGGTTGTCTAGAGACCTATGCGTCCGCGACTGGAGTCGCACGTACAGCGCGTGAGTATCTGGAGATCCGTGATGATGACAGCCTACTACGCAAGCTAGACCCTGAGGAGATCACCTCAAAAGATGTCTATAACGCTGCTAAGCAAGGTGATAAGATCGCACTTGAGATCTTCGAGAACACCGGTGCGATACTCGGTGAAGCGCTTGCCGATGCTGTAGCTTACACCAGTCCGGAGGCGATCATCCTCTTCGGTGGACTGACACACGCAGGAGACTTGATTGTCAACCCCACGAAGCGGCACCTAGAGCTTAACCTGCTCAACATCTATAAGAATAAGGTTAAGATCATGCTAAGTGAGCTTAAGGAGAGTGACGCAGCAGTACTCGGGGCTAGTGCTCTTGGCTGGGAGGCTGACCGAGAGATGCTCTCTCTGATGACCACTCAGGGGTGATCTATTCTGCTGATACTTTGTGATATAAACCTCGAAGTGTCAAAGAATTTTACTACCTTTGCCGCCAAACGGAGCAAAGGCTTATTTACGAACACATTATGAGCGAAAATAAAAAGCATAATAATACTACAGCTACAGAGAAGTTAGAAGAGGAGACTGTCGAAGCACTAAGCAAGTCGGAGCAGTTTCTCAATAAGAACACCAAGAGCATCGCTATTGGGATCTTGGTTGTTATCCTCCTTGTTGGTGGATACCTCGCCTATCGTCACCTCTACGCTATGCCTAGAGAGGAGAAAGCATACGAGGCTATGTCTCAAGCAGAGTTCTACTTCGACCGCGACTCATTCCAGCTCGCACTTGAGGGCAATGGTGCTGACGTTGCGGGCTTCTTGACCATCATTGATAGCTACAAGGGCACTAAGGCTGAAAACTTAGCTCAGGCTTATGCTGGTCGAAGCTACTATCACCTCAATGATTATGAGCGTGCTATTGAGCATCTCAAGAAGTACACTGGCAAGGATATCATGGTAGCTCCGAGCACCAAGAGCCTGATTGGTGACTCTTATGTAGCTCTAGGTAATTATAAAGAGGCTGTGAAGTACTTCGAGGAGGCAGCTAAGATGTCAGACAATCAGCTACTGACACCAATTTTCCTTAAGAAGGCAGGTCTTGCCTACGAAGCACTAGGTGATAAGGAGAAGGCTCTCGAGACCTACCAGTCTATTCAGGACAAGTACAGCGATACTCCTGAGGGGATGGAAGTTCAGAAACTGATCCAAGCTCTATCGTACAACTAAGTAAGCTAGAGAAAGGGTTTATACAGCCAATAGTGAAATAGAGGTGTAGGATGTCGCGAAACATCCTGCACCTCTTATTTTATACCTGTCCGGAGAGATAATCCACAACGGATCAAACAAGGGTGTGAGCGCCTACCAATCATGCCTTCTCTCTCATAAGAGCTTGATATAAAATGAGTTCTGATCTTTGCAGTAGATCTACTGCAAAGATCAGAACTTCCCTTATGTACTATAGTAGGTGGTGGGTTGTCAGTTAGACGATCCCTTGCATCACTATTGCATCAGCTACCTTCATGAAGCCTGCAATGTTAGCACCTTTCACATAGTTGATATAGTCCCCCTCCTTGCCATACTTGACGCACTGATCATGTATAGAGCTCATGATAGCATGCAGCTCCTGATCTACACGCTCAGCGCTCCAGGGTATGTGCATTGCATTTTGAGTCATCTCAAGTCCTGATGTTGCTACACCACCAGCATTCATTGCCTTGCCAGGTGCGAAGAGGACCCTCTTCTCTACGAAAAATTCGCTTGCCTCTGCAGTACATCCCATATTGGATACCTCACAGACAGCCACAGGGTTATTCTCATAGATCATGCGAGCGTCATCACCGTTGAGCTCATTTTGGGTAGCGCATGGCAGATAGATGTCCACATTTTGCTCCCAAGGCTTCTTGCCAGCGAAAAATTCTACCCCATACTTCTCAGCATACGGTTGTACTACATCGTTGCCACTATTGCGTAGCTCGAGCATGTAGTCTACCTTCTCGCCAGTTACGCCATCCGGATCATAGATATATCCGTCCGGACCTGAGATGCAGAGCACCTTCGCTCCCAGCTCGTTGAGCTTCTTAACTGCGCCCCATGCTACTTGTCCAAAACCACTTACCGCAACGGTCTTGCCCTTAATCTCTATACCGTGGGTCTCAAGGAGTTGGTTGAGGAAGTAGATAGCACCATAGCCAGTTGACTCCGGACGAAGGTTGGATCCACCGTATGAAAGGCTCTTACCAGTAAATGTACCAGTATTCTCCATCGCTAGCTTGCGATACATGCCGTACATGTATCCTACCTCTCTCGCACCTACACCTATATCACCTGCGGGGATGTCTCTATCCGGTCCGAGGTGGCGCCATAGCTCAGTCATGTATGAGTGGCAGAAGCGCATGATCTCGCCATCAGAGCGCCCCTTGGCTGAGAAGTCAGCGCCACCCTTTGCTCCACCCATTGGAAGTGTGGTAAGGGCGTTCTTGAGTGTCTGCTCAAAGCCTAAGAATTTAAGAATAGAAAGATTTACACTAGGATGAAAGCGTGTCCCACCCTTGTACGGGCCTATGGCGTTATTAAACTGTACGCGATAGCCAATATTCACGTGTACCTTACCCTCATCGTCAGTCCATGGCACGCGGAAGATCAGTACGCGATCAGGCTCTACTAGCCTCTCGATGACACTATACTTCTCAAATTCTGGGTGCTCGTTGTAGACCTCTTCGACAGATAGCAGCACCTCTCGGACTGCTTGTAGATACTCGCTTTCTCCAGGGTGCTTAGCCTCTAGGGCTTTCATCAGTTCATCGGTTTTCATACGTTTTGGTTTAGTATTATTTATTACGTGGTTTGATAATGTATCCGTTACAAATGTAGGTAATAATGTGGAGTATTCTGTCGGACTTTCATTATAACAATGATTTTGCACCATCTTGCCTATACAGGGGATCGGATTTAATATAAGGAAGGTTGCCACCTTATATAAAATGTTACTCCAGAGCTACCGAGATCTAAGTTCCGAACTTAAAAAATCTAAGTTGGGAACTTCGACATGCCTAAGTTCCGAACTTCGATGCACCTAAGTTCCCAACTTAAATTTTCTAGGTTCGGAGCTTACGTATTACTGACATCGTACTTCGGCATCAATAAAGCGTGCTCTAATGTTTTTGACAATTCAAAGTTGAGCATAAACTAAAGCCAGGGTTAGGAGTGATATTGATAATACTTCTACTTTTTCTGATTGGCTATCTCTATCTCCTCGTAGATTATTAGCTTTGCACAAGAGGTACCCACAGTAGTGAAGCCATCTTTTGGAGTTTGCCTCCTTTCAAAATGAAACTTTACACAAGATTTCTTACTACTAATCCGTGAGAACCATCAGAATATTAGTAAATTTACAGTTCATTTGGAATGTGATTTTATATGAGTAAAGGCAAGCTAGAGAAGTTCGCTGAGCTGGATAGACTGTCTAATGTCTTTCAATATCCGTATGCCAGGTTGATTGGCGAGGGTGTGGACTTCCCGCACCGCGGGAGATGGGGCTCTGATGTCTTTGGCAACGATCATCCTATCGTCCTCGAGCTAGGTTGTGGCAGAGGTGAGTACACGGTAGGGCTGGCTCGCTCCTTTCCTCAGACCAATTTTGTTGGGATTGATATCAAGGGCAATCGGATGTGGAGTGGCGCTAAGAGTGCCCATGAGGAGGGGCTTGAGAATGTCCGATTTTTGCGAACTCAGATTGAGCTGATAGATCACTTCTTTGCTCCTGGTGAGGTGAGTGAGGTGTGGCTGACATTTCCGGATCCACAGATGAAAAAGCTGAGACGTAGGCTTACCTCGGTGGGCTTCCTAGAGCAGTATCGCAGGCTCACGGGTGGCGGGCTATTGCACTTGAAGACGGATAGCAACTTCTTGTACCTCTATACGCTGGCAGTGGCGGAGGCGAACCAGCTGACACTACGCGAGCATCATGCGGATGTCTATATGGAGACAGACGAGGGGTCGCTCTTGCAACGTGTCAAGACCTATTACGAGCAGCAGTGGCTGGAGAGGGGAATGACGATTAAGTATCTTCAGATAGAGCTTAGACCACAAGATAAAGTACTCGTGGAGCCAGATGTGGAGATAGAGAGGGATGATTATAGAAGTTTTGGAAGAAGTAGAAGAGTATGAGCAATAATATCAACGAACAGAGTGTGCTAGATGCGCTGAAGAGCGTGACTTATCCCGGAGAGGAGCTTAATATTGTCTCCTCTGGCATGGTGCAGGACGATCTCACGATTGAGGATGGAAGAGTCTCATTTTCGATCCTCTTTAAGAGGGCTAAGGATCCTTTTCACAAGTCGGTCTTGAAGGCGGCGGAGCATGCTGTGCGTGAGGAGGTTGGTGAGGGGGTAGAGGTGGAGATTACCCCTATCTTTCCCGAGCTTAAGCCTGTCGTCGAGCCGAAGCTTCTGCCACAGGTTAAGAACATCATTGCCGTAAGTAGCGGTAAGGGTGGGGTGGGTAAGAGCACCATCACTGCCAATCTTGCCGTTGCGCTTGCCAATGCCGGCTACAAGGTAGGCGTGCTTGATGCTGACATCTATGGACCTTCGCAGCCTCGTATGCTCAATCTCGAGGGCGCCAGACCCCACCTTGTGGAGACAGAGGGGCGAGAGTTGATAGAGCCGGCTAAGAACTATGGAGTTAGGATGCTCTCGATTGGTTTTTTCGTTAATCCAGAGGATGCTGTCGTATGGAGGGGTACCATGGCTTCTAATGCTATGAGCCAATTGATACGTGATGGCAACTGGGGCGAGCTAGACTACTTCCTCATAGACCTCCCCCCTGGTACTAGCGACATTCATCTCACGCTCGTACAGAGTTTAGGTGTGACGGGGGCGGTCGTGGTGACTACACCCCAGGATGTGGCTCTTGACGATGCTCGTAAGGGGATCAGTATGTTTCAGGAGGAGAAGATATCGGTGCCTGTGCTAGGTCTGGTGGAGAATATGTCTTGGTTTACCCCAGCCGAGTTGCCCGACAATCGTTACTACATCTTTGGTAAGGATGGAGGTGCCAAGCTGGCAAAGGAGACTGGAACTAAACTTTTGGGGCAGGTGCCTCTAGTACAGAGTGTACGTGAGGGTGCCGACAAGGGCGAGCCCGTGGCACTCAAGGAGGATACGATCATGGGCTTAGCCTTTAAGGAGCTGGCAAGTGAGCTTGTAAAGGCAGTGGATGAGCGATGGAGAGATCTACCACCTACTCATAAGGTGAAGATGAATAGATAGGATGTGGGAGAAAGGGGATAGGTATGACAGCTACTGCGACATGTAAGACCAATCCGCTCAAGTGCTTAGTAAGATGGGCAAAGGGGATCAGTCCCTCAATCTTCTTATTCGGCAGTGCATTGTTGGCGATCATTCTTGCCAATAGCGGGCTCAGTACAGCTTACTTCAGGATACTCCAGAGTCCTGTACAGGTAAGTATCGGTGATTGGTCGCTCTTCCAGACAGGAGGGCGACAAATGACAGTGGCAGAGTTTATTAACGATGGCTTAATGGCTCTTTTCTTCTTCAGCGTAGGGCTCGAGATCAATAGGGAGCTATTGGTAGGAAGCCTTTCGAATATGAAGCAAGCTCTGATGCCTGTGCTTGCAGCCATCGGTGGGATGGCCATGCCTGTGCTGGTCTTCTTAACCATTGAGCACACCTATCCCGCCATGCATGGTATGGCGATCCCGATGGCTACGGATATAGCCTTTTCTCTTGCTGTCTTGGGGCTCCTAGGGGATAGAGTCCCCATAACAGTTAAAGTCTTTCTAATGGCTTTTGCCGTGGTAGATGATATCGGTGGTATCCTTGTGATTGCGATATTCTTTTCTAGCGGGATCAAGCTAGTACCGTTAATGTTGGGGATGATGACGCTAGCCCTTGCTTATTACTTGGGTAAGAGAGGTGTAGTGAAGCGTGGTGTCTTCTACTTCATCGGTGGCATTATGTGGCTTTGCTTCTTGCATTCAGGTGTACATACCACTATCGCTGGAGCACTATTGGCTCTTACCATACCTCATAAGCCCACGGTACGACTCCCTGAGCTACAGGAAGATGTAGATATGCTGAAGAGTAAGATATCTGCTGCTATAGAGCGACAAGAGAGAAATGAGGTCCGTGACTTTGTGCCGCAGTGCGAGGTAGAGGAGATGCGAAAGACGGAGAAGCGTATCAATAGAACTATGAACCCCATCCAGCTGATGTGTGAGGAGATGACCTTCTTTGTCCATTATATTGTGCTCCCATTTTTTGCTTTTGCCAACTCTGGTGTGGTACTGCGGGGTATGGGGCTCTCTTCATTTACAGGTGTGACTCTAGCAGTGGCACTAGGGCTTATCGTAGGGAAGCCGCTCGGGATCTTTGGTATCACCTATATCCTTAATAAATTAAAGGTTGTTAAGTACCCTCCAGGCATGACTACGGCTAACCTCTTTGGAGTCTCTATATTCGGAGGCATTGGATTTACAGTGTCGCTCTTTATCGCTACACTAGCTTACGCAGACATGGGAGCGGTGGGCACTGATCTCCTGAACCAAGCCAAGATTGGTATCTTCCTGGGTACCATTGTCTCCAGTTTTGTAGGGTACTACACGCTTAAGAGTATCCTTAAGTACGAGTATGCACATGGTAAGGGTGCTAACTGCCCTGAGTATCACAAGTATATCAAGGGGGAGAAGTAACACTGATAAGTATCTATGAAGCGACCTTCTAACTTTCTCTTCCGATCATTCACTACGCTGCTGATAGCCTCCTTTTTGGCTTTTGGCATCACGAAGCTGCTGGCTCAACATAACTTGATACTAGGCTTTCAGACTAAAGTCTTTAACCCTCTTGAGCAGTTTGAGCCTGAGCTACCTCTGGAAGTATCTGTAGAGCCAACTCCCCAACCCCTGATGGCTGAGGTAGAGGAGCCTGCAATTGAGGAGCCTGAGCTAGTAGTGGAGGAAGTGGCTGTAGAAGAGCAAATCATCGCGGAACAAAGGGAGCTAGAAGCTAAGGTTGAGAGATTGCCAGGGGGGCTTACCGACTACTCCGAGGGTGGGCAAGCCCTAGCTAAGTGGCACCAAGCACTCAGTGAGAGCTCTGCGAGGAGTGTAAGGGTGGCATTTTTGGGTGACTCATTTATCGAGGGCGACATCCTAGTAGGGGTGCTGCGTAATAGCCTACAGAGCAGATACGGAGGTAAGGGGGTAGGCTATGTGCCACTTACCTCAAAGACAGCTAGGTACAGAAGCACGATCAAACATCGCTTTTCGGGGAAGTGGGTGAGTAGGACCTCTTTACACCCAAAAGCAGGAGATCGCTTTACTCTGGCTGAGAAGTTTGATTATACCACAGGTCCGGCTGAGGCGTCCTATGAGATGAGTGATGGTCCCAGCAATTTAGCGAGCGTGGATCGGGTAACCCTTCTATATCAGACAGATAGCCTCTCCTCCTATTTTGTCAGTATCAATGGGGAGGAGCAGCAGGAGCTCTTCGCAGACCATGATGAGTCGAGACCGGATAGATTATTCTCCCAGGTGCTGTCTCAAGGTGATGTGACTAGGGTATCGATCGCATTCCCAGAACAATTCAAGGGACGACTTTATGGACTTTACTTCGATGGCGACACGGGTATCGCTGTAGATAATTATAGTTTGCGGGGCTCCTCTGGCTTGCAGCTGGCACAAGTGAGTCGTATGCTAACAAACCAACTTTCGGAGGTGCGATCTTATGATCTAATCATACTCTCGTACGGGCTTAATGTAGCTAGTGGTGAACTAGATGATAAGGATGACTATGGCTGGTACTATGCTGGGATGAAAAAGTCACTGCAGTACTTGCAAGAGCTATACCCGAATGCGGTCTTTGTGATCATGTCTATCTCCGACAGAGCAACCATAGATGAGGGTGAGGTAGTCTCACTTCCAGCTGTCTCTAAGATATTGATGCACCAAGAGAGGCTGGCGCGTAATAACGATTGTCTCTTCTGGAACACCTACGAGGTGATGCAGGAAAAAGGTGGTATAGAAGGGTATGTGGAGAGACGCTGGGCTGCAAAAGACTATACGCACATGAGCTATGCAGGTGGTAGAGAACTTGCTAATGAACTTCTGGAGGACTTGCTCCCTTGACACACTTATGAGGTGTATACGTAGCTTTCTCCTTGTAGGTTATATACTTTTAAGTTGGGCGATCAGTTCTGTCTTTGCTGTAGCTCAGACTATTCCTGGCACCTTGGATCTGATCCGCGACTCTGAGTGCTACGTTCATGCACCTGTGGGGTACTTAGATAGCTTTTGGGCTGAATGCCATGCGATGTCTCGTGAAAAGAGTGTCTCAGTCGTACATTTGGGTGACTCGCATGTGCAAGCAGGGCACTTCTCTATGCCTGTGCGTGAGGGGTTTTCGTACCTCTTCGGGTCGGGAGGAGTGGGACTGGTATTGCCTTATCGTATTCTTGGTACCAATGAGCCCCAGCATGCTTCGATGAGGGTGACTGGTAGAGGGTGGAGTGGTAGTTACATTACGAAGCGAAAGTATCACTCACCAAGCCCTACTGGCTGTTACATTATCTCCAGAACAGATAGCCCTAGCAATCTAACAATTAAGAGCAAGGACAATACGCTGATCGATAGAGTAGTGGTCTATCGTAATAGCAGATCTGGAGCTTTCTTGTTGCGAGGTGGGCACCCCTATGTCTCTATGAATTACGTTGGGGGATACGATGAGACCTATAAGGATACGCTTAAGCTCTTGATCCCAAGATCGGAGGTGGAGATTACTGCGCCGAAGCGTGGTGAGCTTTTTGGTGTAAGCCTAGAGCGTGATGATCTGGGTGTGATACTCCATACAGTCGGGTACAATGGTGCCTTCTTTAGCACTTACACGGAGGATAACTACCTACCCAGTCTGGTCAAACACCTGGAGCCAAAGCTTATCATCATATCTCTCGGTACCAACGAAGCATTAGTTTCTAGGTTTACCCCCTCGCTCATTACAATGGAGATGAGACGGATTGTGGATTTGGTCAGGTCGCAAGACCCGGAGTGTAAGGTGCTCTTTACGTCGCCACTTTATGCCTATAAGAGACAGAGGGTTAGACGGGGTGTGTACGAGTATATTTCCAATCCAAACTGTAAGGTAGTAGCACAGACCATGAGAGCGGAGTCCGAGACCCTTGGCTGTGCTTTTGTGGACCTCTATAGTATCTTCGGAGGGGAAGCTGAGAAGGAGCATTTGGTGAGTAGGGGAATGCTCTCTAAGGATCATATCCATCTCACAGTTGATGGATATAAAGTACTTGGTGAGGCGCTCTCCTTGGCTCTGATGCGTGATTATCGTAGATACCTCAGTACTCTTTAGTGGACCTTGTGCATGGGATATTTAGAACAGATAGTAAGTGTACTCGCGTACAATCCGAAGGAGCCAATGCTCTTTAATAGCGCACTCTTCCTTGTGCTCTTTATGCTCTTCTTGCCTCTTTATTACCTGTTGAAGGATCATAAGAGGGCTAGGGTGCTCTATGTAGTGCTCTTTTCGCTTTACTTTTATTACAAGAGTAGCGGTGTATACATGCTTCTTTTGGTGTCGACTGCCACTGTAGACTTTATCCTAGGAAGGCTGATTTACAAAAGTGAGGAACCCAAGCTGAGGAAGCTCTATCTATGGCTCTCGGTTCTCTATAACCTTGGGATGCTGGGCTACTTTAAGTATACCAACTTTCTGTGGGAGGTCTTTGGAGATCTCTATTACCGTATTGGCGGGCTATTAGGGCTAGTGGAGGGGAGCTTTGTGCCCACACACTTTGACATCCTTCTGCCGGTCGGGATTTCCTTCTTTGTGTTTCAGTCAATGAGCTATGTCATAGACATTTATAGGAGAGACCTGAAGCCTGTGGATAGGTGGATCGACTACCTCTTTTACATCTCATTCTTCCCACAGATCGTAGCCGGTCCTATCGTCCGGGCTAAGGACTTCCTACCACAGATTGGGCGGAATGTGAGGGTCTCTCGTAGTGAATTTGGCGAGGGGCTTTTCCTCATCATGTGTGGACTGATCAAGAAAGCTATCATCTCTGACTATATCAGTCTTAACTTTGTGGATAGGGTCTTCGAGGCGCCTGCTCTTTATAGTGGGTTTGAGAACCTTATGGCTATCTATGGCTATGCGGTGCAGATCTATTGTGATTTCTCTGGATACTCCGATATGGCTATCGGCATTGCTCTATGGCTCGGCTTTCGCTTTAATATCAACTTCGACTCTCCATACCAGTCTGCGAGCATCACAGAGTTCTGGCGTAGGTGGCATATCTCTCTATCGTCCTGGCTAAGAGACTACCTGTATATATCTCTCGGTGGTAATAGGAAAGGTAGGTTCCGCACCTACCTCAATAACCTCATCACTATGTTTCTGGGTGGGCTCTGGCACGGTGCCAACTGGAGGTTCATCATATGGGGAATGTTGCATGGTGTGGCACTGGTGCTCCATAAGTTCCTCTTGGAACTCTTCCCACGTCTTAAGAAGACTGGACATGAGATGAAACCTATCTGGCGCTTTGTTGGGGTCATCGTCACTTTTCACTTCGTCTGCTTTGCCTGGATCTTCTTCCGTATGGAGTACCTTGCCGATGTGTGGGTGATGCTGGAGATGGTTGCCTACGAATTTCACGTAGAAGTCATACCTCAGTTCTTTGCTGGGTACAAGATGGTTACATTCTTGTTTGCGATCGGGTTGATCACTCACTTCATACCGCGTAGTCAGAAGCTGAAACTACAAGAGATCGTGGTTCGATCTCCTATGCTACTGCAAGCCCTCTTGCTTGCGGTGGTGATGGTATTGGTACTGCAGTTCAAGAGCACTGGCGTGCAACCTTTCATCTATTTCCAGTTCTAGCCGGTACCGTCTGTTCATCACTCTTGCTCCGTGGGCTCTTCGATCTCCGTTAGTTTGGGTCTGCGGAGTGCTTTGAGCGAGATCACGGTGAGTACCATGACGACAACAATGATGATCCCAAGTCCGATCTGGTGGCTATACTTATTTACATAGATCATCAGTTCATCCTCAGGCACCACCCCTTCGAGATACCATCCGATGGAGGCCAGGACAAGGTTCCAAATCCCAGCACCGATGGAGGTGTAGAGTACGAAGGATGACAGTGGCATACGTGCAAGACCGGCAGGGACTGAGATCAACTGCCGTATGCCTGGAATCAATCTGCCTACTAGGGTCGATATATTACCGTGCTGTACGAAAAAGTGCTCAGCCTTATCTACCTTCTCCTCGCTCAGCAACATCATTGCGCCTATACGACTTTTGGCAAACTTATGCACGATCGGGCGTCCCAGCCATATCGATAGGAAGTAATTGATGAGAGCACCGATGAGAGCACCGAGTGTGCCGAAGAGGACGATAAGCGCAAAGTTGAGCTCACCTGTTGAGGCAGCCTTGTAGGCAGCAGGAGGGATCACAATCTCACTAGGAAAGGGGATAAATGGGCTCTCTATTATCATTAAGATGGTAATGGTCAGATAATTAAGGGTGTCTAGGCACCATTGTATCATTTCTGCTAGGCTCATGATAGATCTGATCTGGGGTCTTTCTACGGTTGATTGTTATAGTTTCTTCGCTACTTCTAGTAGTTCATCGATGTACTTTTTATCCTGCGCCAGGCGGGGTACCTTGTTTTGTCCTCCGAGCTTCTTACGCTCTTTCATCCATTGGTAATAGGTCCCTTGTGGCACTACAGTAAGGCGCGGGGGGAGGAGAGTGATATCTTTATACCGCTTGGCTTCATAGTCGGAGTTCAGCTCCTTCAGTACCTGGTCAAACCGCTGAGCAAATCGCTCCATATCCTCAGGTGCTTCCTTCCACTCTATGATCCAATGGTGGTACCCTTGGCTTGCCCCTTCTAGGAAGTGGGGTGCTGCAGTATAATCTCCGAGGAGCGCTTCCATCTCGTCGCATACTCGAGCAAAAGCCACGTCAGCGTTCGATACCATCAACTCCTCTCCAAAGGCGTTGATGAAGCTCTTAGTGCGCCCAGAGAGGATAAACTTATAGGGCTTGTCAGATGTAAAGCGCACAGTATCACCTATCAAGTAGCGATAGAGACCGCCAAGTGTACTGATGACCATTGCATAGTTCTTACCAAGCTGTACCTCGTGAAGCGGGATGGCGTTAGTCAGATGCTCTTCATCAAAGTCCTCCATTGGAATAAACTCGTAATATACGCCGTAGTCGAGCATCAGTGTGAGCGAGGGGTCATTCGGGTCGGTCTGAATGCCAAAGAAGCCCTCTGAGGCATTGTAGGTCTCTACGTAGTGTACCCCTTCACCAAGGAGCTCTTCGTACTCGCTACGATAAGGAGAAAACGCCACACCCCCATGAAAAAACACTTCAAGATTAGGCCACACTTCTTGTATGCTTTGGGCACCACTCTTGCGTAGTACCTCATTAAGCACGAGCATCATCCAGCTGGGGACACCAGAGATGTTGCCAATGTCCTTGTGTATCAGTTCGTCTGTCATTAGGTCCAGCTTTGTCTCCCACTTTGGCTCAAGTGCCGTATGGATATTGGGGACACGTATCATCCGACCTAGGCGAGGCATCTTCGTGAGCAGGACAGCCGATAGATCTCCTGTACGGACTTTGCTACTAGGTACTACTGCATCTAGGGAGCCTGCAAGGGCAAAGGCTTTATGAGCAAAGAAGTTACTCTCCGGATGGTGGTATAGATAGGTGTAAACACTATCCATCCCTCCCTTATAATGACACTTCTGAAGATGTTCGTCGTTGAGTGGTAGGTACTTGCTCTTGGCGTTGGTGGTGCCACTGCTCTTAGCAAAGTACTTCACTTTCTCTCTTGTAAGGATATTCTGCTCTCCCCGCAACATGCGCTCGATGTAGGGAGCGAGCGATTCGTAGTTGACGATTGGGAGCTGCTTGCTATATGCCGCTGCATCAGTGGGACTACTGATGCCATGTGCCGTCCCATACTGCGTGCCTGCTAATCGCTTAATGATGCGCCTAAGCTGCAGCTCTTGTAGCTGTCGTGGCTCTGTGGCATAGCGCTCTAGACCTTTGAAGCGGCGTTTTGCTAGACTCCGAGCTATTGGGGTTATAATATCCATATCCAAGGGAAAAAGAAAAAAAGAGGATAACCACCTCTCTCTCACGTGGTGAGCTACTTGTGGTTATCCTCTGTATGTGTCATGAGACTGCTTACTCCTGACTATCTGATGCTGGAGTGTACTTGCTATTGAGGTACTTTACTACATCCTCAGTGATGTCATACGACGGGTCTACAACTAGGACACCTGCATTGTTGAGTATCATCTGATAGTGACCGATCTCTTTGTTGTAGCTATTTAGGAGGGTGAAGATAGTGTCCGAGAGAGCCTGCTGTAGCTCCATCTGCTGCTGTGCCAGCTCATTAGATAGCTTCTGGTTGAGCAGCTGGAAATCCTCCTGGCGCTTCATGATGCGCTCCTGCTCACGCTGGGCGCGACTTTGGTCGAAAAAGGCGTTATTCTCCAGCTTCCTCTGAAATTCCTTCATCTCCTTCTCAAGCGAACGCCCATGTTGATTGATCGTTGCTTGTGACTCCTCTGCCTTGCGCAGCAACTTCTCCTGGACATCCAGTGAATACTGATACTTAAGCATCAGGGAGTCAATGTTTACGTAAGCGATAGGTAGCTTGCTCCCTACTATGGAGTCGCTTGAGCCCACCTGTGTATTGGTGTTGGTCTTGTCATTACAGCTTACTAAAAAAAGTGCTACCGTAGCCGTTGCGACTAGTGGCAGAAGGAAGTTCTTAAGATTCTTCATCATGATTCTTTGTATTGATATTTTTCGTTTTATATTTTACTATCTCTATAGTGTCCTTTACTGCACACTCATAGCTCCTTCTGGGCTCTCAGTCGCTCAGCAAGGTTCTTATGATGTAGCACTTCCTGGGACTGATGCCTATGGCACGATAATCCTCTGTCTGTAAGTGGCTTATTGCCATCTACATGACTGGATGGAAATCCCCACCGCTTTGTGAAGAAGACCCTAATCCCAAGGAGTAGGATCGCCACCGCCACTGCTACCAATGTCACTATCAGAACTGTATCCATAAGTTTAATAATCCATACTTCACGCTATATTGCTCCACTTTATTGAGCACTATATCATCAGCAAAGATAATACTTTTCGGTCTGTGCACAAAGGTTTTATTGCTATTGACACCGTAAGCCCCGAGTTTTATGCTTTTTTGAGCAAAACTTGCAGATCACCTCTGCTCCCTCTGTTTTTTGTACATTTTAGGCTCCATTTTTAGGGTATTCTTGACTAATATAAGTGAGTGAACAAAAGAAAAACCGCTGAAGCTTCTGAAAGTGAATAAAAAGCGGTAACTTTGCAGTCAAATTGAGCCTTAAAGGCTAGGAATATTTATCATATACTTACAAAATAAAAAGCATGACTAAAGCAGAACTTGTGAGTGAGATTTCACAGAGAACTGGTCTAGAGAAGCGTATTGTGCTTGAGACTATCGAGACTTTCATGGACGTAGTCAAGGCGACTATGGCGGAGGATGAGAACATCTACCTCCGTGGGTTTGGTAGCTTCGTTGTCAAGAAGAGAGCACCCAAGACCGCCCGTAACATCACAAAAAACACAACCATACAGCTACCTGCAAGGAAGGTGCCAGCCTTTAAGCCCTCCAAGCAATTCTCTGTCATGGTCGACAAGAATAACAAGTAATATTAACTCACATAGAAAAGTAAAAGCGTATGCCTAACGGAAAGAAGAGAAAGAGACATAAGATGGCAACCCACAAGAGGAAGAAGCGTCTTAGAAAGAATAGACACAAGAGTAGAAAGTAATACTCAGATATTTCTCTCGTGAAAAGTCAGTTAATCATAGATGTCCACCCCAAGGAGGTCTCCATCGCTGTATTAGAGGACAGGCGACTGGTAGAGCTACAGAGAGAGAAGCAAAGCATCTCGTACTCTGTGGGTGACATCTACCTGGGTAGGGTCAAGAAGGTCGTGCCGGGGTTGAATGCTGCATTTGTAGATATTGGTCATGAAAAGGAGGCATTTCTCCACTACCGAGATCTAGGAAGCGGATTCCTCACGGCAAAGAGCTTCTTGGCAGCTCAGAAGAAATTTGGCAAAAACTTTTCTCCAGAGAGAGTAAAACTGGAAAAAGAGCTCGACAGGCAAGGAGCTATCGCAGACCATCTAGCTCAGGGCGATGAGGTGATGGTGCAGGTCACCAAGGAGGCTATCTCCACCAAAGGACCTCGCATCTCTACAGAGCTCTCATTTGCAGGTCGATACTTGGTGCTGATCCCCTTTTCAGACAAAGTTTCTGTATCGCAAAAGATCAGACAGTCTGAAGAGCGTCACAGGCTTAAAAACTTGATCCAGAACATCAAGCCCAAAAATGTGACAGTCATCGTACGCACCTCTGCGGAGGGCGTAAAGGTGGCTGAGCTACATCATGAGCTACACTCCCTGGTCAAGAAGTGGAAAAATACCATCGCTAACCTCAATAAGAGGGTAGACGATAGTGCTGCAAAGGGGCAGAAGAAAAAAGGCGGAAATAGAGGGAATAACAACAATAGCCAGAGTAACATCTTCATGCTTCATGAAGAGACCAATCGCACTCTGAGCCTACTGCGTGACACCTACAACTCAGGCTTCAAGGATATCTTTATCAACGATAATGAGATGGTCCAGGAGGTTAAGGAGTATATAGAGCTGATCGACCCTGGGCAGGGAAGTATCGTAAAGTTCTATGGGGGCAAGCAGCCGATGTTTGACTACTTCGACGTAAGCCGCCAGATCAAGAGCCTCTTCGGTAAGTCTGTGACCTTTAAGCGTGGTGCCTACCTTGTGATAGAGCAGACCGAGGCAATGCACGTCATCGATGTCAATAGTGGCAATAGAGCCAGAGGCTCTGACAAGCAAGAAGATACTGCCATTGACGTCAACCTCGCTGCCGCGGAGGAGATCGTACGACAGATGCGACTGCGGGACCTCGGAGGTATCATCGTCATCGACTTCATAGACATGAAGTTAGCTGCCAATAGGCAGAAGCTCTTCGAGCAGATGAATGAGCTGATGAAAAACGACCGTGCGAAGCACACGATACTGCCACTCACTAGGTTTGGTCTGATGCAAGTCACCCGACAGAGGGTGCGCCCCTCTATGGCAGTTGAGACAGCAGAGATGTGCCCTACTTGCTTGGGTACGGGTAAGGTACAGCCTACACTCTTCCTAGTTGATAAGATAGAGCGTGAGGCAGCCCTATTGGTCCGAGAGCATGGCATCAAGGACTTCGTCATCCACCTACACCCCTTTGTGGCATCATACCTTACGATTAAGAAAGGCTTCATGGGGTCGTCAAGACTCGGGAAGTGGCGCAAGAAGTACGGTACTAAGCATATCAACGTCATGCCCAATCAGTCACTAGGCATGCTCGACTATGAGTTTTATGACTCCGAGAGGACAGATCTCTCGCACGTACTAGAGGATGATGATCCGAAGTCTGATGAGGACGACGACACCAACGATAAGTGATAAACGTTTGCGGAGGGTGCTATAAGAGAATATTTTAGCAACCAGTTATTTACTTTCTTACGATGGAGATCAAAGTGCTCCTAATCGTGCCTTAAAAGGTTAAGGTCTACAATAAAGTAAACACGATACATAGAGCGCCCAGATATGGTAGTAGCCATGTCTGGGCGCTCTTTCTTATGCGATTGTGTATTTCACCTCACTACACATACCTCATGACAAGGCTTCATTAAGGTCTCTCAAAGGGAATATCCGAGCTCTCAAGCTAATACAACTATTCATGTGAGATCGGAAGCCAGCGGTATTTGACACCCGAACTCAGAAAATCTAAGTTCCCAACTTAGATACACCGAAGTTCCGAACTTAGATAA
>JAUNLH010000018.1 GCA_030532365.1 Porphyromonas sp. | reverse complement strand
CCTTTATCTATTGATTTTTCGCAACCCAAATTTGGTTGGGTACGACGTCCGACCTACGTCGGAGTCGTATTGGGGTGTGTCGGGAGGAAAACCAGGGTGGCGCAGCGCCCTTACAGGGCACTGCTTACCCTTCGCTAAGCCCTTCAACCCCGACGGAGGTCGGGGTTGTTTTTTGGTCGGTTTCGGGTGTTGCGTCGTCCGTCGTCGGGGTTGTTGTTGGTCGATTCTTGGGTTGCCATTCTCTCATTGTCGGGGTTATTGTTTATTTGTCGTCGGGGTTGTCTGGTCTCGTGATGAGCGCGAAGGGGGGATGGGATTGCCATGGGAGTGATGTCCGAATGGGTGCGATCCCGACGGAGGTCGGGATCGAAGGTCCTAGCGAAGGGTAAGCCCCGTAGGGGCGCCACCCTGGTTTTGATAGTCGACAATCCGATACGACTCCGACGGATGTCGGATGTCGCACCTCTCCAGATCTGGAGTAAGCGTAACTCGACCTCCGAACTTAAAAAATCTAAGTTGGGAACTTCGATGCACCGAAGTTGGGAACTTAGTTTTTCTAAGTTCCCAACTCGGATTTTACGAAGTTCGGGTCTCTAGTTTCATCTCCTTTGGAGTCTGCATCAGTCTTACTACCTCTCGAGATGGATTTTTATTACTATGAACCACCTGTTTGAGCTATTGAACGCTGGCGGAAGAGGTGCAATGTGATATTTCCCTCGTATCAAATGTGCAAATTTGGCTCCTCTTGTGGTGGGCTATGATTTGGATTGATAAATGTTTTTTGGATATTTAAGGCAATCCCGACCAAGTGCGGGATAAAAGAGGTACCTTTGTGCATCTGACGAGTGTGCCCTGTGGGTACTATCTACTTTTATGGCTTCTACAGAGAGTTGCAGATCAATGGACTTTATAAGTAATCTCCTATTTGTGCCAAGTGTCGCACAGTCTATCATTGTCTTGTCGCTGATCGTGACCGTAGGTCTGGCGCTCAACCGTATCAAGATAAAGGGCATATCGCTGGGAGTTTCTTGGATCCTCTTTGCTGGCATATTTATCGGTCACTTGGGGATTGAGATCGACCCGACGGTGCTGATCTTTGTCCGCGAGTTTGGGATGATCATCTTTATCTACGCGATCGGTATGCTGGTGGGGCCTAACTTTTTCTCCTCTTTCAAGCAGGGGGGTGTGCAGCTCAATCTGCTTGCCACTCTAGCTGTGGTGCTAGGATTGGTTGTGGTCTTTGTATTGTACGAGACGACGGGGCTCTCTATCAGCACTCTGATGGGGATCTTCTCTGGTGCAGTCTCTAATACACCTGGGCTGGGTGCTGCACAGGAGACCTACTTTAATATGACCGGATCGCCCGCTCCTAGCGATATGGGCGTGGGGTATGCGCTTGCCTATCCTGTAGCGATACTCTGTATGCTTGTGACGCTCCTAGCGATGAAGTGGATCTTTAAGATCAATGTGAGGGACGAGGAGCAGCGTATAGAGCATGAGCGGAGTATGCAGCGGATAGATGCTGAGCCCTACTCGCTGGTGGTGGCAAATCCATCTATCTTTGGTAAGGACCTCTATGAGCTGACTCATATACTGGACGATCGAGATGTGGTGGTATCGAGGATATTACATAAGGAGACGGGTGAGCTCGAATTTGCCACTTCTAGCTCCAAGCTCTATGAGGGTGATAAGATACTGGTGGTGGCTAAGGAGCGAGACATCGCTACGATAAGTGCTTTTATAGGCCCAGAGATAGAGATGAACGATGCCGACTGGACCAAGCTGGATAATAAGCTGGTGAGCCACAGGTGCCTAGTCTCGCACCCGAGTGTCGTGGGCAAGACTATCTCTCAGCTGCGCCTTCGCAGTCTCTACCATGTCAATATCTCACGTGTCTATCGTGCGGGTCTGAGACTTGTCGCTGAGCCAGACCTGGCTCTCGAGGTGGGGGATATGGTGGTGATCGTGGGCCTTGAGGAGCATGTGGAGGCTGTGGAGCGGCTATTGGGCAACTCCCAGAGCGACCTCGATAAGCCCAACCTCTTGGTGATCTTTCTGGGGCTCTTGCTAGGTGTACTGGTGGGGAGTATCCCTCTGATGATCAGTGGTATCCCAATCCCTGTGAAGCTGGGCTTGGCAGGAGGTACGCTCATTGTGGCAATACTCATCAGTAACTTTGGCAGTCGGCTGAGGATCAATACGCACAATACGCAGAGCGCCAACCTCTTGATGCGTGATGCTGGTATCAGCCTCTTCTTGGCCTGTGTGGGACTTGGCGCTGGGGCAAACTTTGTCGATACCCTAGTCAATGGGGGGTACATGTGGCTCCTCTATGCAGCGCTCATGACACTGATACCGCTGTGGGTTGCTCTCGTGATAGGGCGCAAGGTGCTCCATCTTGACTACTTCACGATGATAGGCTTTGTAGGGGGGAGCCTTACCTTTGCAGCTGCACTCTCGCTCTCTCCGGATGCCTCACGCAATGGTGTAGCGTCGGTTCGATACGCTACGGTCTATCCGCTGGTGATGTTCCTTAGAGTGATCACTGCTCAGTGGATGATCATGCTGCTCTTGTAGCACGTACCCTCGCCCCTCTGAGCGAGGAGGATGACTTCAAGCGAGATAGAGGAGTAGCCGAGTGAAAAACCTTAAGAGATGCCAATAATCCTTTACTTTCTAGTTATAATTAGTTAGTTTTGCGGAGTTATGGATGCCGGGGACTGATAGGTGGGGGATTTGACTTAATCGTACTAAAAAGCTTCATGGATTGTAAGATTGGTATCGTAAGGAAGATACAGGGAGATACAGCTGAGGTGCTTATCTCTCGTAGCTCAGCGTGTGCCTCGTGCCATGCCAAGGGGGCTTGTACGTCGGCCGACCAGAAGGAGCAATTGCTTACGATCCGTAACGTCCCCTCATCGATCCAGGTGGGAGATCGGGTGCAAGTCACCTCTAAGCCAGGGGTGGGGCTCAAGGCAGCACTCTTCGCCTTTGCGATCCCTGTGGTGCTGCTCGTGGTGGTAGCTGTAGTGCTCTATAAGCTCTCGCTTAGCGACGCAGCGAATGCTGTGGTACTGCTTGGAGTCTTGGTGGGCTATGGATTATTCTTGCTGCTCATGAGGCCTTATCTGAATCGGGAGCTGGAGCTGCGCATTGAGCCTTTGGCATGAGTTACTTTGAAACGATCTTAAGTATAAAATAGATATAGGATGTTTGTATCAATCGCTTTTCTCTCAGTTGTCGGAGCTAGTAGCGCGCTACTGCTCTACTTCGTAGCTAAGAAGTTTCATGTAGAGGAGGATCCCCGCATCGCAGATGTCAACGAGGCACTGCCGGGTGCCAACTGCGGTGGGTGTGGCTTCCCAGGCTGTGCGGGCTTTGCTAAGGCTTGTGTGGATGCTGATACCCTAGACGGGCTATTCTGTACCGTAGGGGGCAATGACACCATGCTGAAGGTGGCTGATATCCTCGGTCGTACGGCAGTGACAGCGGAGCCCCAGATCGCTGTGGTGCGCTGTAATGGTACGTGTGAGGCGAGACCGAAGACCAATACCTTTGATGGCGCCACGTCGTGTGCTGTGGCAGCCTCGCTCTATGGCGGTGAGACCGACTGCTCCTATGGCTGTCTTGGCATGGGCGACTGCACGTTGGTGTGTGACTTTGACGCCATACACATGAACCCTGAGACAGGTCTGCCAGAGGTGGATCAGGACAAGTGTACGGCCTGTGGTGCCTGCGTGAAGGCTTGCCCTAAGATGATCATAGAGCTCCGCCGGAAGGGACCTCGCAACATGCGTATATTTGTCTCTTGTGTCAATAAGGACAAGGGTGCAGTGGCTAAGCGAGCTTGTGCCAATGCTTGTATTGGCTGCTCTCTATGCCTGAAGGAGTGTAAGTTTGATGCCATTACGATTAACGATCAACTCTCTTACATAGACTCTACCAAGTGTCGGCTCTGCCGCAAGTGTGTGCCGGTCTGCCCGACAAACGCTATTCATGAGCTGAACTTTCCACCTCGAAAGGAGAAGAAAGAGGTTCAGACTGAGAAGGTTGATTGATATTACTTTGAGCTATATGATGTTGAGAACATTTCGAAAAGGGGGTATCCACCCCTCAGAAAATAAGATCTCTAGGGGAGCCGCGATAGTAGAGCTGCCGATCCCTAGTGAGGTGAAGATCCCGATCAGTCAGCATATAGGTGCCCCGGCGAAGGTGCTCGTGAAGCGCGGAGATGTGGTGAAGGTGGGTACGCTGATCGCAGAGTCGGGTGGCTTTATTTCGGCCAACATTCACTCAAGTATCTCAGGTACAGTCAGTAAACTTGAGGATGTGGTGGATGCCTCGGGGTATAAGAAGAGTGTCGTTACTATCAAGTCGGATGGTGAGGACCTGTGGGAGGAGTACATAGATCGTAGCAAGGATCTGGTGCGTGAGTGCACACTCAGCCCCGAGGAGATCACCAAGCGGATCGCCGAGTGTGGCGTAGTGGGGATGGGCGGAGCTACCTTCCCAACTAATGTCAAGCTCATGCCTCCTAAGGATGCCACTCCGGAGGTGGTGATTATCAATGGTGTGGAGTGCGAGCCTTATCTTACGGCTGACCACCGTGTGATGATCGAGCGGGGCGAGGAGCTACTTGTGGGTACTACTATACTGATGAAGGCTGCCGGTGTGAGCCGTGGTGTAATAGCGATAGAGAATAATAAGAAAGACGCCATACGACACTTGGCACAGCTAGCAAAGAGCTATCCGGGTGTGGAGGTGATGCCTCTCAAGGTCAAGTATCCTCAGGGTGGGGAGAAACAGCTCATAGACGCGGTACTTAAGCGGCAGGTGGGTAGCGGTAAGCTACCAGTGACAGTGGGTGCGATTGTGCAAAATGTTGGTACCACCATTGCAGTTTACGAGGCAGTACAGAAGCATAAGCCCCTCATGTCGCGTGTGGTGACGGTGACAGGGAAGGGGGTGCCCAATCCCTCTAACTTCTTCGTGCGGTTGGGAGCTTCAACAGCTTATCTCATAGAGGCAGCGGGAGGTGTGCCCGAAGCAACGGCAAAGATCATAAGCGGAGGACCGATGATGGGCAAGGCACTCTCGAGAGAGGATGTGCCAGTGACCAAAGGAACGAGTGGGGTACTTTTATTGCCCGAAGAGGAGACGCGCCGGAAGCCTATGCGCAACTGCATTCGCTGTGCCAAGTGTGTCAGTGCCTGCCCAATGGGGCTTAATCCTGCCTTTCTGATGCGTGACGTAGTCTTCAAAGATATGGATGCGTGCGAGAAGCAACACATCGTAGACTGCATAGAGTGCGGATCTTGCAGCTTTACTTGCCCCGCTAATCGTCCACTCTTAGACTATATCAGGCTGGGCAAGAAAGAGGTACTTGGTATCATTAGAGCTAGAAAGAGCTAAATCATTATTGAGCATAGAGAAATAACATGGCTGACGTAAAGAAACTACTTGTCTCCCCATCCCCTCATATTCATAGCGGTGATAGCATAGAGCGTAACATGTATGACGTCGTGATCGCTCTTCTGCCTGCGCTGATCGTTTCTATCATATTCTTCGGTACTGATGCTCTACTCGTGACTTTGACGAGTATCGTAGCTTGCTTGCTCTTTGAGTGGGTGATCGCGCGCTTCCTCTTGGGACGTAAGGAGCTCTCTATTCTGGACGGGTCGGCAATCGTGACCGGACTTCTCCTGGCACTCAACTTGCCCTCCAATCTACCTCTCTGGATAGTTGTGATCGGTGCACTTGTGGCGATAGGTATGGGTAAGATGGCATACGGAGGATTGGGAAATAATATCTTTAACCCTGCGATACTGGGTCGAGTCTTCCTCTTAGTGTCATTTCCCTTGCAGATGACATCGTTCCCAGAGGTGGGGAAGCGCCTTATCTCATCTGGCGTTGATGTGAACTCAGGTGCTACCGCCTTCGATGCTCATAGCTATGCGACACCCCTAGCGATCATCAAGGGAGTTGCGAAGGGCGCTGACGGTTTTAGCTTAGAGCAGTTGCCCAGTGCTATGGATCTCTTCATTGGTCAGAATGGGGGCTCATTTGGAGAAGTGAGTGCAATTGCGCTCTTGATAGGTTTCATCTACCTGCTTGTCCGCAGGGTAGTAACGTGGCACATCCCTATAGCTGTGTTGCTCGTGACCTACATCTTCGCTGGCATCATGTACCTAGTAGACCCGCTGCACTATGCCGATCCTCTCTTTCATATCCTTGGAGGTGGCATGATCCTGGGTGCCTGTTTCATGGCGACTGACTATACTACCTCACCGATGAGTAAGTCTGGAATGTTGCTCTATGGAGCGTTTATCGGACTTATTACCATGCTGATACGTCTTTTCGGCTCCTATCCGGAAGGGATGTCATTTGCGATCCTTATCATGAACGCCTTCACCCCGATGATTAACCGATTTATGCCCCCACGCCTCTTTGGCGCAAAGGTGGTTAAAGCAAAGAGCTAAGTACTATGGCAAAGAAACTTAAGTCATCACTACTCAATATGTTTCTCTCGCTCACAGTCATCAGTGCTGTGGCATCTGGACTGCTCGCAGTTGTAAATAATGCAACTGCAGGTAAGATAGCAGAAGGTGAGATGAAGGCAAAGCAGGACGGACTACTAGCGGTCACTCCTCAGTTTGACAACGATCCTTTTGCCGAGGTAGTTACAGTGCAGATCAATGGCACAGACGTGTTGCTCTATCCTGCTAGGCAGGGCGAGGAGCTCGTAGGTGTAGCTGCGGAGGTGCTGACCCACGCAGGATATGGCGGTGATATCAGTCTCCTGATCGGGCTAAACCCAGAGGATTTCACCGTGATTAACTACTCTGTGCTCTCTCATAGCGAGACACCCGGGCTTGGCGATAGGATGGAGGAGTGGTTTAGAGTCGAAGGAACCAATCAGTCTGTCCTAGGCGTCTCACTTGCGAAGCCCATCGCTGTCACGAAGGATGGCGGTACCATCGATGCCATCAGTGCAGCAACGATCACGAGTAGAGCCTTCGTAGGTGGTCTCAACACGGCCTCTGCAGCATTGCGTCAGGCACAGGAGCAAGGACTATTATAAGCTATTTGAAATGAAAAGATTAAAGATATTTCTAAACGGCATCATAACGGAGAACCCCTCTCTTGTACTACTCCTCGGTATGTGCCCGGCACTGGGGACTACCACAAGTGCAAGCAACGGTATGGGAATGGGGCTAGCGACGACCTTTGTGTTGCTCTGCTCCAATATCGTTATTTCAACTATTAAAAATCTGATACCCGATAAGGTGCGTATCCCTGCTTATATCGTGGTGATCGCGACCTTCACCACCGTGGTGCAGATGCTGGTACAAGCCTTCCTTCCACCTCTATATGAGGCGCTTGGTATATTCTTGCCACTGATCGTTGTGAACTGTATTGTGCTAGGTCGAGCTGAGTCATTCGCAGCGAAGAATGGCGTAGTCGACTCAGCGATTGATGGGCTAGGCATGGGGCTAGGCTTCACGCTGGCACTGACGATCGTTGGGGCTGTGCGAGAGCTCCTAGGCGCAGGCAGTATCTTCGGACTTGAGCTCTTCCCCTCTGATTATGGCGCACTCGCCTTTGTCCTAGCTCCAGGAGCATTCATTGCTTTGGGCTTCATCATTGCAATTAAGAATAATATTACACTGCGCAAGGGAGCAGGTAGCAAGTAATCTCAGACCAATATGGAATATTTTATACTCTTCATATCTGCAATCTTTGTCAATAACGTCGTCTTCTCCCAGTTCCTAGGCATCTGCCCTTTCCTTGGAGTCTCCAAAAAGCTAGATACAAGTCTTGGGATGGGAGCAGCGGTGACCTTTGTCCTTACAGTCGCGACACTTGTCACCTTTGTGATACAGAAGTGGGTCTTAGATCCGTTTGACATCGGCTATATGCAGAGCGTCGCCTTTATCTTAGTGATAGCTTCGCTCGTGCAGATGCTGGAGTTTATTATCAAAAAGATCTCACCTGCACTCTTCCAAGCTCTAGGAGTCTACCTGCCGCTTATCACTACCAACTGTGTGATACTCGGTGTTGCGATCCTCGTGATACAGAAGGACTTCACTCTCCTTCAGTCATTGGTCTATGCGATCTCTACCGCAATTGGGTATGCGATGGCACTTGCCATCTTCTCCGTGATACGTGAGCAGCTCGATAAGACCGGTGTACCTAAGTCTATGGCAGGGGTACCCATAGCGCTAGTAACCGCTGGTATCCTCTCGCTCTCATTTATGGGATTTGCAGGGATAGTATAAGATTAACAGTAGAATATTCGTTAACTTTGTATAACTAGTTAAGTCGAATCAAGATAAAAGATTAGCCATGGAAAAAAGAAAGATCCTAGTAACAGGAGGCACAGGATACATCGGTTCGCACACTGTGGTAGAGCTACAGGAGTCAGGGTATGAGGTGGTCATTGTAGATAACCTCTCTAACTCAAATATAGAGGTACTCGATGGCATTACTCGCATCACTGGCGAGAAGCCTACATTTTACGAGGAAGACTGTAATAACCTAGAGGGCATGAGGAGAATCTTTGAGAAGGAAGCTCCCATCTCAGGTATCATCCACTTTGCGGCCAGCAAGGCGGTAGGGGAGTCGGTCGAGAAGCCACTTCTCTACTATCGTAATAACATCGTCTCTCTCCTTAACATCCTAGAGCTGATGCCGGAGTTTGGGGTAAAAGGGCTGGTCTTCTCCTCCTCTTGTACCGTCTACGGTCAGCCTGAGGAGCTCCCAGTATCCGAGCAGGCACCCATCTTACCTGCCACCTCACCGTATGGCAATACCAAGCAGATCAATGAAGAGATCATACGCGACGTCATCCACTCAGGTGCTCCTTTCAAGGCGATACTGCTACGCTACTTCAATCCTATTGGGGCGCACCCGACAGCAGAGATAGGTGAGTTGCCTGTAGGAGTACCGCAAAACCTTGTTCCCTACGTCACTCAGGCAGCTGCTGGTCTGCGTAAGGAGCTGACAGTTTTTGGCGATGACTACAACACCCCCGACGGGTCTTGCATCCGCGATTACATCCATGTGGTAGACCTCGCCAAGGCACACGTGGTCTCACTGGATCGCATGCTGGACGATAAGAGCGAGGAATCTCTCGAGGTATTCAATGTCGGTACCGGCAATGGCGTCAGTGTGCTTGAGCTAATCAATAGCTTTGAGCAAGCTACTGGAGTTAAGGTACCACACAAGATAGGACCACGCAGAGAGGGAGACATCGAGCAGGTGTGGGCAAACCCCGACAAGGCAAATAAGGTACTTGGCTGGCACGCTACCTCTACCCTCGAAGAGACACTGCAGAGCGCATGGAAGTGGCAGACGAAGCTCCCCAACTCCTAAGCAGTCGCCAGACTACATCTAAAGCAGAAACAAAGAAAATAATAACCCATAACCATCCTTCATCATAATGCAACCCAACGATTTATTGGTATTCTCAGGCAGTAAGAGCCTCTACATGGCAGAGGAGATCTGCAAGAGCTTAGACTGTAAACTAGGCAAGATGAACCGAGTAGGCTTTGCAGACGGCGAGTTTTGCGTCTACTTCGAGGAGTCCATCCGAGGTAAGGATATTTATCTTGTGCAGTCCACCTTTCCCACTGCGGATAACCTCTTTGAGCTACTGCTCATGATCGATGCCGCCAAGCGTGCTAGTGCTCACTACATCGCTGCTGTGATCCCATACTTTGGCTGGGCAAGGCAGGACCGCAAAGATAAGCCACGTGTCTCTATCGGAGCCAAGCTCGTTGCTGACCTCCTGCAGGTAGCAGGTATCAGCCGTCTGATCACGATGGACCTTCATGCCGATCAGATCCAGGGCTTCTTTGATGTACCAGTGGATCACCTCTACGCTTCCAACGTCTTCACCGACTATATCAATGAATTGGTAGCTAAGGGAGAGGTCTCTCTCGAAAACCTCGTCATAGCTACTCCGGATGTAGGAGGTACCAAGCGTGCCAACTCCTATGCGAGAGCTTTTGGTGTGCCGATGGTGATCTGCCACAAGCTACGCCTTAAGGCAAATGAGGTAGCCGAGATGAGGATCATTGGTGACGTGGAGGGCAAGGATGTCCTACTCGTTGACGACATAGTCGATACAGCAGGCACAATCACTAAGGCGGCTAACCTAATGATGGAAAATGGAGCTCGCTCCGTACGAGCTATCGCTAGCCATGCAGTGATGAGTGACCCTGCCACAGAGCGTATAGAGCAGAGCGCTCTCACAGAGATGGTCTTTACCAATTCGATCCCTTACAATAAGGGCTCAAAGAAGGTACGCGTGCTATCCGTTGCTCCTATGTTTGCCGAGGCTATCCGTAGGGTGAGTATGCACGAGTCCATCAGCGACCTCTACTCTATCTAAAAGAGCAGTATTCAACGAGCTAGGCGCAGGGAAAGAGGTGATAGCACCCCATTTCTCCCAGCCCTATATCCGTAGCTAGCTGATAAATAAACCTAAGGCCTGATCTTGGACTTGTCTGAGGTCAGGCCTTACTCTTAAGGGGTAAAAATAGATAACACCTATGAACTATCCTCATACCGACTCAGAGATACAGGCTTTCCGTAGTGCCCTTCTCTCGTGGTTTGCACAGTATGGCAGAGACCTCCCGTGGCGACACACCAAAGACCCCTATATCATCTGGGTCTCCGAAGTGATCCTACAACAGACGCAGATAGTGCAGGGGATCGACTATTTCCATCGAATCACGGAGCGATTTCCAGATGTAGCCAGCTTAGCGGCAGCACCGGTAGAGGAGCTACTCTTACTGTGGCAAGGGCTGGGCTACTACTCAAGGGCACATAATATGCACCACGCTGCTAAGCAGGTGATGAGTGACTTTGAGGGAGTCTTTCCTAGAGAGGCAAGGGAGGTGGCGAGCCTAAAGGGCGTCGGGCCCTATACCACTGCAGCGATCATGAGTATCGCCTACGACGAGCCTATGGCGGTAGTCGATGGCAATGTCTATCGTGTGCTGAGCCGGCTCACAGCCTCTCCCGTGCCTATCGATACCGGTAAAGGACAGCGACACTACTGGGAGCTCGCACAAGCATATATATCACCTACCGATCCTAGCCATTACAATCAGGGGATCATGGACCTTGGTGCTATGATCTGCACCCCCCTCTCACCCAAGTGCGACGCTTGCCCCGTCGCTCCTTACTGCAAGAGTAGGGGCAATGAAGAGTTGATCGGTATGCTACCGATCAAGGAGAAGAAGGTAAAGGTCACACCCCTCTATATGGACTATTTCCTAGTACTCGTGGGTAGTGACTTCTACACAGAGCAGAGAGATCAAAAAGGTATCTGGAAGGGCTTGTACCAATTTCCCCTGATCGAAAGCACCACCTCGCACCTCAGCGACCTCCAGCTCCAGCAGCACATCACCGAGAGAGGCTGGCGACTCACAGAGACGATCGAACTGCCGCCGCACCGACTGACACACCGACTCGTAAGCATAAGGGTGCATGTGTGCCACGCAGACCGAAAGGGAGACCCAGCCGATGCCTACCAGCTAAACCCTATCGACCAGCATCGGGAGCTGGCATTTCCCCGTCCGCTACGAACATTTCTCAATACCTACTTCAAGGCGAAACCTGCCCACCATTAGTTGCTGATCCATCTACTTACGAACAGAAATCGTAGAAGTATCAAGATCGACATCAGCTCTCGCCTAATCGTATACCCCGAACTAAGAAAATCTAAGTTCCGAACTTAGATGTATCGAAGTTGGGAACTTAGGCTCGTCGAAGTTCCCAACTAAGATTTTTCGAAGTTCCCAACTCGGATGTGCGTGAGATGGGGACCTAGTTTTTCTGATGTTATGACTGATCTCCCATCGCACTACACGACGTGCACAAAGTAGATGCCATATCAGGTGAAAGGTTAGTAAGAAAAAGGTAACTTTGCTTACACTCCTGAAAGAAAAGACTTAGCTATATTTTTTTGACAGACAGTATATCGATGAGTTCTAAAGTATTGCAGTTATATATGACTAGAGTATCTCTACTCGTGATGCTGCTACTTGTAGCCGTCAGTTGTGCTCCTTCGGACGATCTTGCCGAGACCTTTACCACACCGACGATCATAACTCTAGAGATAGATGGCTACAAAGTAGATGGCAAGTATGTAGCACGGGTAGTCGATGGCGCTCCGAGTGTGGTCTTACATATAGATGTCATCGAGGGATTTGACCATATCTTTAGAGTGGGAACCATCTTTAAGATCAGGGTTAAGAAGTACACCTCTAAGAAGACAGGTGTGACGAGGTACGTATTTATCGAAAAATTATAGTGCGAGAGGATAATAATGCTAGAGGGCGAAAATAATCTCTTAACTGCAGAGGACCAAGCCGATCCGCATAGGGAGAGGCAGATCGGACTTGGCAAGAGGACGATAACGATTAGCAAGCTTTTTGTAGGGGATAAAGCCCTCTGGGCGGCGATATTCCTACTGATGCTCACTAGTATAGTTGTGGTCTTTTCTGCCACGAGTAGCATGGCATTTCGTGCTGAAAATCGGGGGCACTCTTTTTTTAGCGTATATGGCACTCACCTAATGCACATGACTCTGGGGCTGGCATCGATGATCATTGTCTCTCATATTCCGACGAAGATCCTTCGGCAGTATGCACTTCCCTTCCTTGTATTTGCCATCGGTCTGCTCGTATACGTCTTGGTGGCGGGCACTTCTATACAGGGTGCCAAGAGGTATATCAGGGTGCTTGGGATTTCGTTGCAGCCCTCTGAGATTGCCCGCTTTGCCCTGATCAATTATGTCGCCATGACGCTTCGGAAGAAGGACGGTGACTATGCGACAACGAAGACACTCCTCAGGATCACGATAGCTAGCGCTATTGTGCTCGTGCTTGTGGGGCTGAACAACAACTCCACTGCCATGCTCATCGCCATTACCATCTATATGATATGTATCATGGGTGGCGCGAATAGGAAGTGGCTCTTCAGGGCGACACTCCTCGGTATCGCCTTTGTGGTGCTCTTTTTCTCGGTCATCTCTTTTATCCCTCAGGTACGGGAGATCGGTCGTGTAGGCACCTTAGTGAGCCGTATAGAGCGTTTTAAGGCACAGTCAGGAGGACAGCCGATCAACTCGATCACCTTTCCAGACCCATCGGGAGAGGATCGTCAGCTGATCGCCTCTCAAAAGGCGATTGCCAATAGTCAGTTGCGTGGCGTAGGGCCGGGCAATAGTGAGCTCAGGGAGATTCTGCCTGAGGCGTACTCCGACTTCATCTTTTGCATCATTTGGGAGGAGTACGGTGTGGCTGGGGCTTTTATAGTAGTAAGCATCTACATCTTCTTATTCTTCACGATTGGTAAGATAGCTCGGCGCACGCAGAGTGTGTATAAGAGTCTGCTGATTTTGGGTATCGCGATCATCATCACCCTGCAGGCAATCCTCCACATGATGGTCTCTACCAATCTCTTCCCCATAACGGGGCAAAACCTCCCCTTTATCAGCCGTGGCGGTACCAGCTATATTATGACTGCGGCATACTTCGGGGTGGTGCTGGCTGTGAGCAATGAAAATAAGAGAGAGGAGCGGCAGAGGGCTGCCAGAGCCTCTGGTATGGAGGTGGAGGTGGTGCCGGAGTACATTCCAGAGTTTGACGAGTAAGAAAGTAAGACTAACCAACAGATATGGAGCGAGTAATAATAAGTGGGGGCGGTACCGGAGGGCATATATTTCCAGCCATCTCGATAGCAAATGAAATCAGGCGTCGATACCCTAAGTGTAGGATTCTCTTTGTAGGAGCGCATGGTCGACTTGAGGCTGATAAGGTGCCAGAGGCAGGGTATGAGATATTACTATTAAAGATAGAGGGGCTCTCAAGGGGCAAGAACCCCTTTAAGCACATACGGACGCTGAGCCTCTTCACTAGGGCTTACTATTCGGTAAAGCGGGAGCTCAAGAGGTTTCGCCCTGAGGTGGTGATAGGTGTGGGTGGCTACGCGAGTGCGCCCACGCTAATGGTAGCGAGGTCGCTGGGTATACCCACCGTAGTGCAAGAGCAGAACTCCTATGCCGGTGTGACCAATAAAATTGTGGGTAAGGGGGCGAGTGCTGTCTGTGTCGCCTACCGTGGGATGGAGAAGTTCTTTCCCAAGGCTAAGAAGGTCGTACTGACAGGTAACCCCGTGCGTGCTGACCTGTTGGAGACCCCTAAGCATCTACCAGAGGCTTATGAGTACTTCGACCTCTCTCCGGATAATAAGACACTACTCGTGCTAGGAGGTAGCCTAGGAGCACGCACGATCAATAGGAGCACAGCTGACGCACTCGCTGAGCTCACATCTCGCGAAGATCGTCTGCAGGTGATCTGGCAGTGTGGTAAGGGCTATGCCAAGGAGGCACACAGACAGCTGAGAGAGCAAGGGTATCAGGATCGCAATGTCCACATCCATGACTTTATCAGCCGTATGGACTACGCCTACTCTGTGGCTGACCTGGTGATATCCCGTGCTGGAGCAGGGAGTATCTCGGAGTTTTCACTCCTCGGACTCCCAGTGATCTTAGTTCCCAGCCCCAATGTGGCGGAGGACCACCAGACAAAGAATGCACAAGCGCTAGCAAAGGAGGGAGCAGCCCTGATGATTAAGGATGCAGAGGCAGAGGAGACCCTCTATGACGTAGCACTTAGGGTACTAGATGCTCCTGAGGAGCTCGCCTCCCTCAGCAAACAGATCAAGGGGATGGCTCTGCCCAATGCTGCCGAGAAGATAGTAGATGAGATCGAACTGAGCGTCCGTACGGTAAAAAAATAATTGTAGACGGGATATGAGACTATTCTTTATAGGGATCGGAGGGATCGGCATGAGTGCATTGGCGCGCTACTTTCTCTACAATGGGCATGAGGTCGGTGGCTATGATCGTGTGCGGACACCTAATACTCAGCGACTTGAGGAGATGGGCGCCAGGATCATCTATGACGATGATCCAGAGCTCATACCTGAGCTGTTTCGAGCTCCCCATCAGGTGACAATCGTCTATACCCCTGCAATTCACGATGATAATAAGATCCGAACTTACTACCGCGCAGCAGGCTATGAGCAGTTAAAGCGTGCTCAGGTGCTAGGTATGGTGACCCAGCAACAGCAAGCGCTTTGTGTAGCAGGTACGCACGGCAAGACCACAACGAGCACGCTCCTTGCCCATCTACTGCGGTCGTCTCACATAGGTACTAGTGCCTTTTTGGGTGGTATCGCGCTCAACTATGACTCCAACCTCCTCACTTCGGACTCTAGCACTTATATCGTGGTCGAAGCCGACGAGTACGATCGTTCGTTTCATCAGCTACATCCCGCACATACCATCATCACCTCTACAGAGCCAGATCACTTAGACATTTATGGTACAGAAGAGGCTTATAAAGAGGCATTTACCCACTATGCTAGATTGGTAGCTGCTGACGGTCTACTGCTACTGCATGATCAGGCGACCTTCGAGCTTGAGGGGGTACGAGCTAAGGTCTTGAGATACGGCGAGATAGAGAGCTCTGACTATAGATATAGTAACATCTGCTATGAGGAGGGGGAGCTCTACTTCGACTGGCATCACCCTAAGGGGGTGATGAAAAAGGTGCATCTGGGGACTCCGATTGAGATCAACGTGACAAATGCCACCGCAGCTCTAGCACTCGCACAGCACCTCGGATGTACCGAAGAAGAGCTACGTGCAGGGTTGAGTAGCTTCAAGGGGGCACACAGGCGATTCGAAAGGCGTCTCAACTCCCCAGCGCACCCTGTCCTGATCGATGACTACGCCCACCATCCACAGGAGATAGAGGCGTCGCTACGCTCCATTGGTAAGCTCTACCCCGATACCCCCATCACAGTAGTATTTCAACCACACCTCTACAGCCGCACAGAGGCATTTATGGAGGAGTTTGGCAGAGCACTCTCTCACGTCGATGATGTGATACTCCTACCGATATATCCAGCGCGCGAAGAGCCCATACCGGGTGTCACGTCGGAGTCTATCCTACCCTACCTCTCCTCACCTCAGAAGAAAGTGGTGGAGAAAGCCCAGCTAGTCGATGAGCTGAAGGAGCATCACTTCTCAGTACTCATCATGATGGGCGCAGGGGACATTGAGTTTGAAGTACATAAAGTAGAATCATATCTGCTCAGTTGTCCGAGGTGAAGAAGAAGGCAATATTACTAGTCGAGCTTATCGCGGTACTGATCCTAATAGCACTGCTCCTCTATAGCTACATCGCCTACAGAGGGGAGTCGAGGTATGCGGTACGTCCGAGCAATACAAGGATTACCATAGAGCATACAGGGGGCTTAGACTTCCTACAAGAGGAGGATGTCGCACGTCTCCTTCCATTTGCACTTCAAGATAGCAGTCTGGTAGCTGTGAATCCCGCAAAGGTCGAGAGCCTACTTATAACTAACCTTACGTATGCTCAGGAGGTTAATACATACATCTCCCCCAGTACCAACACGCTCAACATCCACCTGAAGAGTCGCACACCCATCCTGCGATACCTACAAGGTGGCAGGTGGTACTTCCTCGACTCGGAGGGGAGCCCCATCGTACCTCGTGTAGGATCTAGTGCCTATGTCCCTGTTGCTGTGGGTAATATCACAGACGAGACCGTGAGCACACTCCTGCTCCCCTTAGCACAATATCTAAAGAGTAATAAGAAGTGGCACCACTTCTTCGGGCTTATAGAAATCGTCTCGCCACGCAAGATACACCTACATCCGAGGGTTGGTGATTATATCTTTGAGATCACCAGTGTGGACAACCTCGATGAGGATCTCAGCAAGATCTCCATCTTCTACCAAAAAATAGTCAAGCAGGTGGGCGCCAATAAGTACCGTTTAGTAAAACTCTCTTATAAAGACCAAATCGTCTGTAAGAAACGATGACTAGAGCCAGCAAGCAGTATACAGCTGAGGACTTTACCCATCGGATCTCAGTCAAAGAGTACATCGCTGGGTATCGGGACGAAAAGCGTATACTGGGCTACTGTCAGGCTTGTCGGCAGTTTGCAAAGTCTTGGGCATGCCCGCCCTACTCACACGACCTACTCGCGGAGCTAATGCAATACAAGGAGATACTCCTGCTAGCTACCAAGGTGACAGTCCTAGAGCCGGGGCTACCCATTTCTGAAGCTCAAACCCTGCTCCGACCCGAGCGGATACGCGCAGAAAAGCTACTACGCGACTGGGAGAGAGAGAAGGGAGGGAAAGCCTTTGCCTATGCAGGAGAGTGCTTATATTGCCCTCCTGGCACCTGTACCCGCAGTGCGGGCGAGCCCTGCCGTCATCCAGAGCTAGTGCGCCCCTCACTTGAGGCGTACGGCTTTGACATCGCAAAGACCACTTCCGAGCTATTCGGCATTGAGCTAAAATGGGGTCGAGAGGGGCTCCTACCCGAGTACCTAGTCCTTGTGAGTGGACTATTTTATTAGCTATTATGCCCAAAGAAGCGATCAGAACTCATTTATTCGGCACCTCGAGAGCAAACAAAACGTTAAACATTCTTATTTCTCCGTCATTTGCACAGACTTTGTTTTCAAACGCATATCCTTTATTATAATTTTTTGTATCTTGCAGTTGATTACAATGAAGTGAGATTAAATGGTACAGATAACTCTAATTTCAGCCGGAGGTTACTGTATTACAGCAGATAAAAACCACTATTCTGTCTTGTCTTCAAGGCGGTCATGTTCGCACACGAGTGGCAACACGAAGAGCAGATCGATGAATGAAGACCAAGGCGGAGCGGGTGTTTACTAGTGTTTATCAATTAGTCCAAATCAATAATAAGACAACCAAAACACGAATCAATAACTAACAAGTCAGCACAAGATTATGAAGCTACCTTCTGCCTTTAACTGGCAAAAACTGACCATGATGATGGGGGTGCTATTCTTAGCTCTCCAAGTCACGGCGTGGGGTCAACAGTCACTTGTCAGTGGTGTCGTCACAGATCAATATGGCGAACCACTAATGGGTGTCGGTGTTCAGGTGAAGAACACGAGCATCGGTGTTGCAACAAACATTGATGGACGATACTCCATCGAGGCAAAACAAGGAGATGTCTTGATCTTCAAGTATGTGGGGATGAAGACTAGAGAAGTCACAGTAGGCAATCAAACTGTGATTAACGTCACACTCCAAGATGACATTGAGCAGCTAGCCGAGCTCGTAGTCGTGGGGTACGGAACTCAAAAGAGAGAGCACCTCACAGGAGCTGTCTCTACTATCTCTAATAAGGACTTGACCAAAGTGCCTTCGAGCAACGTCTCTCAGCTACTCATAGGTCGCGCTCCTGGTATCTCTGGCATTCAGTCAGGTGGAGCTCCAGGCTCAGATGGCACTGAGATCCTCCTGCGTGGATTGAATACTTACAACGGGAGCTCATCTCCTCTGGTACTCGTCGATGGCGTAGAGCGCAAGATGAACGAGGTGAACCCTCAAGACATCGAGAGCATCTCTGTACTACGAGACGCTGCAGCAGCCGCTGTATATGGTATGCGTGCCGGTAATGGTGTGATCCTCATCACTACCAAGCGTGGTAGAGACGGGCGTCACAATATTAGTTATGCTGGGTCTGCCTCGTGGTCCAAGCCCACGACTCTGCCAGAGTTTGTCAATGGTCTTGAGTACATGCAATGGTACAACAAGGCGCTTGAGCTCGATGGCAAAGGACCTAAGTTTACAGAGGAGGAAATGAAGATGGTGACCAACGGCGACCCAACAGACGGGTATGAAAATACTGACTGGTTAGAGCCTGCCATGAAGTCCACCCTCATGCAGAAGCACACAGTAGCTGTAACTGGTGGCTCAGAGCGTATCAAGTACTACACCAGTGGTGAGATACTTAATCAAAACGGAATTCTGGACACCAACCGCTTCAATCAGTACGGATTCCGCAGTAATATCGACACTAATCCAGTAGAGAATGTCACATTCTCACTCAACCTTGCTGGGCGTCTGCGCGATAATTACACCAACGGTACTGTAGTTTGGGGTAACCAACAGGATGCTAACGTTTGGGGTATCCTCATGTACGCAAGACCGTTTGTACCAAGAGAGTACCAGGGCTATCCTACTGCACCAGCTAGGCTCCCAAGCAACCCCTACTATAGTATAGGCAACTCAGGCTTTTCAGAGAATAAAAACTACTCCCTAGAGGGATCGACAAAGCTACAGTGGGACGTCCCCTTCCTAAAGGGTTTGAATGTCTCCATGTTTGCATCCTGGAACTACCATTCACTCAACTCGAGGAGCTTCAACTACTCCTACGAGATGATGTGGTACGACTTCGGAGAGAAGAAGTACAAACTAAGAGAGGCGACTAACCTGCAGAAGGATGGTAGTGCCTATAGGAGGAATACACGTAACATCAACTATACACTGCGCCCTGCCATAGAGTACAACCAGACCTTTGACAAGCACAGTGTTGGTGTACTCTTCCTATACGAGCAAAACGTACTTGAGACCAACAACTTTATGGCACGCAGAAGGGACTTCGATCTCTTCGACATCCCTGAGCTAGACTTTGGTAAGGAGATACCTGAGGCAGGTGAGAGATACCCTGGTAATGGTGGTGGTATGGGCAAGATTGCTAACGCTGGATACGTAGGTCGTGTCAACTACGCATACGACGAGAAGTATCTGGCTGAGTTCTCCTTCCGATATGATGGCACCTACCTTTTTGCTAAGGACTACAGATGGGGATTCTTCCCTTCAGGATCCTTCGCTTGGGTTGCCTCTAAGGAGGATTTCATCAAAGATAACACCGACATTGTCGACCTACTCAAGTTACGTGCAAGTATAGGTCAGCTGGGTAGAAATACCGTAGCCCCATACCTATTCCTCAAGACCTACGGACTACAGCAGCAAAACGTAGCATTTGGTAAAGATCCCTTGGCTCAAAATACCCTCTTCACCTCATCGGGTATGCCACTCACAGATCTTACATGGGAGAAGACACGTACCTACAACCTCGGTCTTGATGTCACTCTATGGAAGGGTCTTCTAGGTTTGGAGTTCGATGTCTTCTATAAGTACACCTACGACATCCTTCAGGGGCTCTCTGGCAACTATCCTCCATCACTCGGAGGTAACTTCCCAACGATCGAGAACTCAGGTACATTTGACAACCGAGGATTTGAGCTCGTACTCTCACATAGAAATAATATTGGTGAGGTATACTACAACCTGAGCACCACCATGTCCTATACCCACAACCGCATCCTCAAGAGAGCGGAAGCAGACAATATCTTGCCATGGCAGAGTGCTATCGGCAGATCTGTGGGTAGAATACTAGGATACAAGACTGACGGACTCTTCCAGACAGAAGAGGAGCTAATCAACGCTCCCAAGCCACCCGGAAATGCTCCTAGACTTGGTGATATCAGGTATGTGGATATCAACGGTGATGGCCGTATCACCTACGAGGACCGTGTAGAGATTGCACCTTCTCGCTTCCCGAAGTTTGTTTACTCTATCAATGGAGGTCTCAGCTGGCGTGGTGTGGACTTCGCATTTATGTTCCAGGGAGCTTCTCAGTATAGCCAGATGCTACAGGGCACTTGGAATAACGGTGCTGAGGACATGACTCCGCTCACAAGACCATTCTACGGTGGTGGTGATACCCCTCCTAAGTACTTGGTGGAAAACAGCTGGAGACCAGACAACACTGATGCCAAGTATCCTCGCTTGTCCATATCTGGGAATCAGAATAACGCATTCACCTCAGACTACTGGCTGGTCAATGGCTCATACCTGCGTCTGAAAAACGTTACCCTCGGGTACACCCTTCCAGAGACTGCACTATCAGCCATAGGTCTACAAAACCTCAGACTATACGTAGCTGGGGTCAACCTTCTGACCTTCTCCGGATTTAAGTATCTAGACCCTGAGGCACCAAGCGTATTGCAAGCATACTATCCACAGCAAAAGTCTGTAAGTGTAGGACTTGAAGTCGCTTTCTAAGCGTATTGGAGACAACTGCATGGACAAATAAGATATAGACCGAAAAGATATATGAAACGACTTATATACCAAATAGCGCATCTGCTATTCGCAATGGCTATCCTGCTACCTCTTACAGGGTGCGGTGACGTCATGGATATAACGCCAAACGATAGGTACAGTGAGAAGACTGCGTACGCTAGCATCAGGAACCTCGACCTATACGTCAAGAGCTTCTACGGTGTCCTCATGTCACCACATACAGCCGAGATCAGGAGCGAGGGACGCATGAGTGAGCTCTACACCGACTTGATGAAGCCTACATTTTACAACCAAAACTTCTCTAACAACGACAAGATCTACTACGAGCCATTGACGTACACTCAGAGCTTCATCCTAGACAACTGGGCCGACATGTACGGCAGGATCAGGAGGATCAATGAGTTTATCGTAGACTACAACAATGGTCTCCTTTCACACCTACCTGAGGACGAGGTCAATATCCGTGTAGGTGAGGCACGCTTCTGGAGAGCCTTTGCCTACCAAGAGCTGATCCAGAGGTATGGCGGTGTTGTACTCCGTATAAGTGAGGATAAGGTAGACGACCAAAACGAGCGCTCCAAGGCACGTGCTACGGAGAGCGAGAGCTGGGACTTTGTCATCAGTGAGTACAAAAAGGCAGCCGACCTACTTCCAGAAGGATGGTCCGATCAAGAGCTTGGTCGTCTCACTAAGAGCGCTGCATGGGGTCTAATGGCCCGTGCTGCACTATATGCTGGGCGCTGGGATGAGGCACTCGACGCAGTGGCAAAGGTTGAGGGGCTCAATAAGCATGCACTCCTTGACGACTACTCCAAGGTATTCAATACCGCACACAACCAAGAGCTGATCCTAGCAGCCTACTTCGAGAAGCCCAACCTGCAGCACAGGTTTGACAACCTCTACGGTGCTCCCGCAGACTTCGTAGGGCACAACGTTGGTGTTGCAGCAGCTCCGACTGAAGAGTTTGCCGGCAGCTACGAGATCATGATCGACGGTGTGTGGAAGGAGTTTAGCTGGGACGAGATCAATGCAAAGGACATCGATCCATGGGCAAACCGCGACCCACGCTTCTACGCTACTATTCTCTATAATGGTGCGCCATGGAAGAGGCTAGTAGACTCATCAGCAAAGCGATGGGAGCCACGCAAGCTAGAGCTCTACGTGGGCGGTGCCGATGGTTTCCACCATTTCGATATCTATGACAATACCACGCGCTCCAGCACTACAGGATACATCGTACGCAAGCTACTCCAGTACGATGAGGAGTCCGATATGCTCAATATCTTGAGCGATCAGTACTGGATCGAGATGAGGTATGCCGAGATCATCCTCATCAAGGCTGAGGCACTGGCACGAAAGGGGCAGTACAGTGCTGCCTACACTGAGCTCAATAAGCTTCGCACCACTCGTGCATCGGTACAGCTGACACCTATCGCCGTACAGACCTCATGGGAGGGCTTCCTAGCTGATCTACAAAAGGAGCGCATCCGTGAGCTCGGGCTCGAGGGGCACCGCTTCTGGGATCTAAGACGCTGGGGCATCGCCGAGGAGGTGATGGATGGTCTCGTCCGCCATGGGGTCAAGATCACTCAGGCAGGCACAGACACCTTCAACTACGAGTATATCGAAGCAGACAGCAAGCCTTTGAGCTTCCCTAAGAGATACACGCTCAATCCGATACCTCTGAATGAATTCAGGAACAACGCGGCTTTGGAGCAAAATGAACTTTGGAAGTAATCTTCATAAAACAAGGATACAACAGATATGAAAGCCAAATATATAATTCCCCTTCTTGCTCTCTTTGTGGCACTGACCACTGGGTGCAAGGATCCGGTAAGGCCGGGCTTTACAGAGGAGGCAAATCTGCACGAGCTATCTGTAAGAGGCTCATTCATAGCCAACAAGCAGAAGGAGTACGATGCCAAGATCGACGATGAGAAAGGGCTCATCACGGTCCAAATCCCCTACTACCTCTCCGATGTAGACCCAGTGCAGGGCGACCTTACACAGATGCAAATCACAGCGACGATGCCTGTGGGGGCTAAGTTTGAGCCCCAACTTGCAGGTGTCAGAGATATGCAGAAGGGCTTCAAGTCCACCATCTACTATGCCGATGGCACCAGCAAGGAGTATACATTTAAGGCCGAATACGTTAAGTCTAATGCATCTGATGTAGTAAAGATTAAGATGCTTGGTAACGACGGCAGTAGCTTTATATACTTCATACAGCCTAAGGACGAAAATGGTGTACGCCCTATCAGCGTGGTACAGCTTGGCTATACCCACTTGCAGAAGCTCAAGAGTGCAAAGCTCAGTATTGAGACATCACCATGGTCTACCCTCCACTTTGAGGGGTTGGATGGAGAGGTCGATCTCACAGACGAGAGCTTTACCTTTAGCGTAGAGGCTCAGGATGGGCAGTCAACTACCTACCGCTTCCAGATCATTGATCCTAACTATGTACCACTAGGTGTAGCAGGTTCTATCTCGCCGCTCTTTGGGGTCAAGGTAGTCCAGGACGACGGTTATGGATGGAAAGCGGGTGCCAACCGCTCAATGGCTGTGATCGGAGAGGAGCTCGTGATCGCTAACCTAAAGGAGAACTTCCTCCGCCACAATAGGTTTACAGGCAAGCCCACCGGCAAGACTGTCGATCGCACAGGCATCGACGGAGATGTCCACGGTATCGCTCATGACGATGCAGGCAACCTGATCGCTACCGTTATCTCATCCATCAATAACAGATGGGTACCCAACCACGTCCTAGAGGTATATGTGTGGAAGGATGGTATCGAGGGTAGACCTACAAAGATCTACAGCCAAGACCTCCAGAATGATCCGATGTTTGTTGGTAAGAACCAGAATGCCAACACCGCTCGAACTATTGGTGTAGCTGGTAATGTACTACAGGGTAAGGCTCGTCTAGGCTTTGTGTTTAATGGGCTCAACGAGTTCTTCGTACTCTCACTTGTGGATGGCGAGGTAGTGAAGCACAGCGGGCTGATCACTCCGAGCACACCTATCGCACTGACCAACGCCTCTAAGTGTATCCCGACTGGTGTCGAGGATGACGATCCTGTGGTCATCGGTATGCTCAACGATAGGAGCATGGTCAAGGTACAGATGGATGGTACGAGCATATCCTTTGGTCCTGGCAACCACTGGTATACCCCCGCTGGTAATACCAAGGGCTTTGCCTACACCAACTTCAATGGCATGGAGCTAGTAGCTCTAGGTAATGGTCAGAATGCTAGCTGGGACTACTCTATCGACTGGCTCAATCGCCTGATCGTCGCCGACATCAAGAGTGGTAAGCCAAGCTCGCTCAATACCGGTGAGATCCTTGACTCCTTTAACCTCAAGTACGACCCCAATAGTCCTGAGGAGCAGGGAGACAACAATGCCGACTACGGTAGGCTCTATGGTTGGCTCAATGAGCGTGTGGGCACCAATGGGAATAAGGTGGGTGATGCGTGCTTCTACGTCAATCCTGAGGGCTCGATAGTACACGTATATCTCATGGTGACAGACATGGGCTTCATGGGCTGGGAGATCACTAAGTTTGCTCTCTAAGCAACCATCTAGTACTAGAATAATTGTAAATGAGGATGCGCTACGTTCGTAGCACATCCTCATTTTTATTTGTACCGAAGCGTAGGTAGTTTTAGGTCTAGAAAAAGGCGGTAAGCGAAGTGGGTTCGCTCTGTGCTCCAGAACTAAAAAAATGTAAGTTCGGAGACCAGGTTCACTTCTTCCAGATCTAGAGAGATCCAAAGTTTGGAATCCCAAATTCCTATTGACGTAGCCACGAAAAAATGGAGTTGGGAACTTCGAAAAATCTTAGTTGGGAACTTCGACGAGCCTAAGTTCCCAACTTCGATACATCTAAGTTCGGAACTTAGATTTTCTTAGTTCGGGGCTTAGTTTTATCTGATTAGCCATCTCGTGTTGGAGCAGACTCCTTAGGGAGGCACTTTCACATCTATTTAGGCTGTCCCGACGTTGGGCTCTCTAGGGAAAAAAGAAGGACACTCAAAAATGGTCTGCATGTAATTGAGTTGGTGTATTCTACGACTTTTTTCCGTGCCGAGAGGGCAGAAAAAGTGATTTTGAGATGATCAAAAAAGAGAAATAGACCGATTTTATGCTTATAAACAACCTATATTGTTGTAAATCAATAGAAGAATAGTTCAAAAGTGTTGATTATTCGAGAAATTAACCTATCTTTGGAGCGTGTAAATGAACCTCCTAGTGTGCAATAGGCGTCGCCTGGCATTTTTCGGAGCAAGTACATTAAATTTTTTTTATTTAATCCTATTAGTAGATTGTTTATGAACAAAACAGAATTTATCGCAGCAGTTGCGGAGAAGGCCGGGCTGACTAAGGCTGATGCTAAGAAGGCAGTGGATGCTTCTCTAGAAGTGATTGAGGCTTCTCTTAAGAAGGGTGAGAAGGTATCCTTCCTAGGATTCGGCTCATTTGAGGTGATTGAGCGTGCAGCACGCATGGGCGTTAACCCACGTACCAAGGAGAAAATCAAGATCAAGTCTCGCAAGGTTGCTAAGTTTAAGCCAGGTGCTAACCTAGACCTTACAAAGAAGAGAAAGTAAGCATCATCGATTTACTTCCGTTGTTATTCCTTGGCGCTCTGAGAGCTTGAGGTATAACCGGTGGTTGAATTTATGACTTAAAGCACAGGTTATTATTAGCTTTGCTATAATAGCCTGTCTTTTTTGTGCCTGATCGTTGTCTCTTGGTAGTCTGCTACTTAGCCAAAGATATGGCGGTAGACGTGCTCAGTGGCTCCGCTCATCTCCTTGATGATCCTACTAGCACTGTCAGAGGCGTTGCCATAATAGGTTGGATCGTCGCACAGCTTACCGACTACCTGCTTTAGGTCAGCTGTGTCACTGATAGAGAAGCCTCCGCCTCCTCGGATGAGGGCTTTTGCTTCTTCAAACTTGTGGTATTTCGGACCAAATAGCACCGGTAGCCCGTATACAGCTGCCTCTGGTGTGTTGTGGATTCCCCTCCCAAAGCCACCCCCGATATATGCGATGTCTCCGTATCTGTAGAGGTGAGATAGCAGTCCTACCCTATCTATCACCAAGGTCTCTGGTATGGGGTCTTTGCTGGGATTCCACTCTGATAGCAGCGTGATGGGGCGTGATGACTTCTGTACAATGTACCTTAGGTGGGTCTCTGTGATCTCATGAGGTACGATGATCGGGAAGAGGTCGGGTCGCCCATTGAGGTATGGGAAGTATACCCTCTCGTCTTGCTCCCACGAGCTACCGAAGATGATGATCTTCTGCCCTCTGGCTGTCACCTCTATTCTTAGGCGTTCCATCCACTCTAGCCCTGCCGGCTCGCCGGCAATCTTGATCACACGATCGATGCGGGTGTCGCCTGAGATGCTGCAGTTTTTGATGCCGATGCTTCTTAGTAGTGCAATGGACTCCTTATTCTGCACGAATAGGTGGGTAAAGGCAGTCAGAGCCTCACGAAAGAGTTGTCCGTAGCCACCTCTGAAGAAGGCTTGTCCCTCCCTAAAGATCGTAGAGATGATATAGCATGGGATCTCTCTCTCCTTGACTGCTGCGAGTGTACGTAGCCAAAACTCGTAACGGACATAGATCACTACGCTGGGCTGTAGTATGTCAAGGAAGTGCCCCACCTCTGGGGAGGAGTCAAAGGGTAGGTAGGTGACGATGTCTGCCAGTGGGTAGTCCTTCCTCCGTTTGTAGCCTGAGGGAGAGAAGAAGGTGAGGCAAATCTTGTATGGGAGCTGCTCCTCCCGTATCTTCTCTATGAGTGGTCTCGCCTGCTCAAACTCACCCAATGACGAAACATGTATCCAAATGTACTCCGAATTGGGGTCACGCTTTTGTCGAAGTGTCTCTAGTACATCACGGCGCCCTTCTATCATGAGGCGTGCCTTCTCCTTGAATGGTGAGGCGATCTTTATGCCCAATACGTATGCTCGTATTGCGAGGAGGTACATTATACGATATAGGCGAGACATATATGTAGTACAGCTCTGTCTGGAAAAGACTACTCCTCCTCTAGGATCCCTCCTCCGAAGTCCTCATGGATATTCCTCTGTACGATAGGAGAGACGTCGTGGAAGTTGTCTATCGTTAGGCTCCGCCAGATCGCATCTTTGAGCTGCGTGACGCCCTCGCCCGTTACTGCGGAGAAGAAGCAATGCTCCACCTCCTCTGGTATGGTGGGTAGTAGCATTTCTCTGATATCATCGTCTATGAGGTCGCTCTTGGAGATGCCAAGCAGACGATTCTTCTCCATCAGCTCGGGATTGTACTTCTCGAGCTCTCCTAGGAGGGTAGCGTACTCTGCACCAATGTCCTCTGCATCTGCTGGTACGACAAAGAGGAGGACGGAATTGCGCTCAATGTGTCTGAGGAAGCGTAGTCCTAGCCCTCGACCCTCTGAAGCACCCTCAATGATACCAGGGATGTCTGCGAGCACAAAGGAGTGGTTGTCGCGGTAGTTGACGATGCCTAGATTGGGCTCCAATGTCGTGAAGGGATAGTCTGCGATCTTTGGCTTTGCTTCTGAGACAGCAGAGAGTAGGGTGGACTTGCCCGCGTTGGGGAATCCGACTAGCCCGACGTCTGCAAGCATCTTGAGCTGCATTACGATGTTTCTCTCCTGATAAGGCTCACCGGGCTGTGCATAGCGTGGCGCTCGGTCGGTAGGGGTAGCGAAGTTGGTGTTGCCCAGACCCCCACGCCCCCCTTGGAGGATCTTGTGTGTCTCGCCGTGCTCCTTGACCTCGCATATAAAGTCACCAGTGTCAGCATCGTGGAGCACTGTGCCTAGTGGTACTTCGATGTAGACATCGGTACCGTCTTTCCCTGACTTATTATTAGCGCCACCTGCCTCGCCATGGGTCGCCATGATGTGGCGGTCGTAGCGTAGGTGTAGGAGTGTCCAATGGTTTTGATTGCCACGGACATAGATGTCGCCACCTCGACCACCATTACCTCCGTCGGGACCTCCCTTGGGATTGGATCTCTCACGACGGAAGTGGCGCGATCCGGGTCCTCCCTTACCAGATCGGCAGTAAATCTTTACGTAGTCTACAAAGTTGGACTCTGACATCTTCTTATACCCTCTATACGCTTTTATCTAGCTCTTGCCATGTCGCTAGCAAGCTCCATCACAATCTTTTCAGTAATCTCGTCGATGTCGCCCTCTGCTGCAATCTCTAGGTGATTCCCCTTCTCCTTGTAATAGTCGATGACCGGCTCTGTGGTGCTATGGTACACCTTCAGTCGCTCTTTGATGGTTGCTTCATTGTCGTCAGACCGACCAGAGACCTTGCCGCGCTCCAGTAGCCGGCGGATCAGCTCATGCTCCTCGACCTTGAGGTCCACGAGAACGGTGTAGTCATCGGTGCTATTGCCAAGTAGTTGGTGCAATGATTTAGCCTGAGACACAGTGCGGGGAAACCCGTCTAGGATGATCCCCTTGCGGGTGGGGGTGCCCTCTAGCTTCTCCTCTAGTAGACTGATAATCAAGTCGTCCGGAACAAGGTGACCGCCGGAGATTAGCTTCTCTGCCTGCTTGCCTAGGTCGGTGCCTCTGCGTATCTCGTCGCGTAGTAAATCTCCAGTGGAGATGTGTTCTAGACCGTAATGACTTGCAAGTGCCTTACCTTGAGTACCTTTGCCAGATCCGGGTGCACCAAATACTATCAAATTAAGCATAACTTATTCTGTCTTTCTCTATTTCCTTACCTATTCTTTGATGATGTAAATATCGCGCAACATCCTTCCCACACCGTTGTAGTCCAGCCCTCTCCCGACAATAAAGTCGTTGGGGATCTCGAGACCAATGTACTCGGGCTCAAGAGCTCCCTCAATGAGGGCATCTGGCTTAGAGAGCATCGAAGCTACGCGTACCTCTTTTGCCCCTTGATCTTTGTATATCTTCCTTAGTTGTGTGACGGTAAAGCCGGTGTCGATGAGGTCTTCGAGGATCACCACATAGCGCCCCTTTACCTGTGCTTGTGGACCCATGATCTCCTTGAGGATGCCTGTGGACTGCATCCCTTGATAGGAGGAGTACTTAGCAAAGGTCATCTCGTGAGCCATATTGATCTCCTTAGACAGGTCGGATGCAAACATGAATGCGCCGTTTAGAATACAGATGAATAGAGGGTTCTTATCTCCTAAGTCCTCCTCTATCTCACGGGCTATCCTCCTGATCTCAGGTATGATCTGCTCCTCTGAGATGTATTTCTCAAACAAATGATCGCGTACTTGTATCACATTTTCCATACGAATGCCATCTAAATAAGGGAGTTATCAAATCAAGATACAAACTTAAAGAAAAAAATCCTCTATTTGCCGTATGAGCCCAATTTTCTTTCTGCTATGAGTACTTTTGCAGAGAAGAGTGCGCCTATTGAGTACCTTGAGATGCTTTTGGTATCTTGTAGTGGTAATTGAGTAGTGATACAGCTTAGATGACTATAAGGTATGAAAGTATTTGTAAATGATATTCCTATGGAGCTCCATTCTGGGGCTAGTGTGGTAGATGCACTTCGTAAGTACGCTCAGGTGGCAGGTGTGGTGCTGACTGAACCTCTATCAGTAGTTCGTGATGAGTATGGACACGAGGTCGCTCATGACGGACAGATAGCGGATGGGCATAGGCTCTTCTATGTAGAGAGTAAGGGGCAGTCTAAGGGGTTATTATTGATCTTGTTCTTCTTGTTACCTTTGCTTGCCAGCTGTGGTGTCCAGAGACGCTCGACTACAAGTGGCGTACAAGTGCCTAGAAGTGTGACGATTGTGGCTGTCAATGACATGCACGCTACACTTGATCAATTTCCAAGATTTGCATACATGGTCGATAGCCTGAGGAGTATCTATCCAGACCTGCTCCTGGTATCTGCAGGTGACAATCAAACCGGTAACCCAGCTAATGATCAGTACACTCCTAAGGGCATGCCGATGATAGAGCTGATGAATCAGATAGGGTTTGACCTCTCGGCGCTTGGTAACCATGAGTATGACACCAAGGGAGATTTTTCGGTCAATAGAGCGAGGGCTAAATTTGACTTTATTAGCTCAAACCTGACACCGCCTGAGGACACCACCCCTCCAATCTCTCCATACAAGATCATAACGATGCCAAACGGGGTGCGTCTTGCCTTTGTGTCTCTGCTGTACATCAATGAACACGGTATCCCTGACAGCCACCCGGATAACCTAAGGGGGTATGCTTTTCATGACCCAATCTCTTATGCGCCAAGTTTGCTACATCTTAGAGATAGTGCAGATGTCCTCATAATGCTGAACCACCTAGGTTTTCTAGAAGATGTAAATGTGGCGCAGGAGCTTCCAGCCGGTTCGATCGATCTGATCATTGGAGGGCACTCGCATACTAAGATCGACCGGGAGGAGAGGTACAATGGTGTGCTCATCACTCAAGCGTTAAATAAGTTAAAGTATCTCACGCTTCATCATCTGACAGTAAACCCTGATGGTACTGTCGAGGTTGCTGCACAACTCTTACCAATCACTAAGGGTAGTAAGGAGGATCCTGTGGTGCGTGCCATGGTAGATGGATACCTTGATAATGAATTTCTGAGGGAAACACTAGCTATAGCAACGGCTGACTTTGACTCTTCCGAGGAGATAGGTTACCTGCTCATGGATGGGCTGCGTGCTGAGACTGGAGCTGATATAGCCGTGATCAATGCTGGTGGCGTGCGGGTGTCCGAATTAAAGAAAGGCCCTGTGACAGTTCTGGATGTCTACACGATAGATCCTTTTGGCAATCAGATCATCACTTACGACCTGACGGGTGAGGAGGTGCGGTCATTGGTGCTTTCATCGTGGGTCATAGATAAGCAGGTGCCCCTGCGTGTCTCTGGGATGCGTATGAGGTTTGTAGTCGATGCCGATAACAACCTTAAGGATGTGATTTTACTTCAGGAGGATGGAGCACCGTTAGATATGTCGAAAAAGTATAAGATGGCTCTAAACAGCTATGCTGCTACAACTTATAAGTTTGAACACCTAGATCCCGGTACCTCGCTCAATCAAGTGACAGCTGATGCTGTCATCAGTTATCTCCGTTCCATCAAGACTATCCCAAGCTATCAAGGGATGAAGAGAATAGAGGTGATAATAGAGCCGTGAGATACGATAGAGAGCGGAGTGCTCTCTGACTGCCAATATAAGGAAGACCTAGCACTGCTATGCATAGTGCTAGGTCTTTCTTCTTTATATAGTCTGCGCAAGTGTCTTCTCGTGCTTATATGCGAGCGTACATAGCTCTCCCTGCTTCGTATGAATTATTGCCCTCATGGTCGATGGCAACGATCACAGGGAGCTCCTCAACATGCAGTTTTCGTATGG